>NZ_JBEPBM010000036.1:0-77483 GCF_040299205.1 Streptomyces sp. NPDC000983
CTGCCCTCCATCCCGTCGTCGGTGACGGTGGTCAGGGATGCTGCGGGCCGCTACTTCGCGAGTTTCGTGGTGGACGTCGAACCCGAACCGCTGCCCGCGGTGGAGGAGGAGGTGGGTATCGACCTGGGGCTGACGCACTACGCCGTGCTGTCGGATGGGCAGGTGATCGACAATCCCCGCTTCCTGCGGCAGGCCGAGCGCCGGCTGCGGAAGGCGCAGCAGGTTTTGAGCCGGAAGACGAAGGGGTCGAAGAACCGGGCGAAGGCCCGGCTGAAGGTCGCCCGTGCGCATGCGCGGGTGGCCGATGCGCGCAGGGACTGGTGCCACCAGCAGGCTTGGAGGCTGATCCGCGACAACCAAGCGGTCTACCTCGAGGACCTGGCGGTCTCCGGTCTCGCCCGCACCCGCCTGGCCAAGTCCGTGCACGATGCCGCGTGGGGCATGTTCCGCCGGGTGCTTGAGGAGAAGGCGGCCCGCTACGGCCGGCACGTCGGCGTGGTCTCCCGCTGGCTGCCGTCCTCGCAGACGTGCTCGGTGTGCTGGATGGTGGACGGGCGGAAGCCGCTGCACGTACGCGTCTGGCGGTGCGGGGGCTGCGGGACTGAGCATGATCGTGACCTCAATGCGTCGCGTGTGATCCTCGCCGCCGGGCAGGCGGAGAGGCTGAACGCCCCTGGAGGGCCGGTCAGTCCCGGAGTGGAAACCCCACACCGGGCACGGCCCGTTGAACGGGGAACCCACCCGAAGGCCCCGCCGGTCACCACCGGCAGCCAGGCGGGATTCCCCGTCCTTTAGGACGAGGAGGATGTCAAAACTGGCCAGGATGGCTGTGCAGTTGCCGCCCAGCGGTCCGCTGGCGACCCCGTACATGGACCTGGGCGCCCATGGCCGCTTCCATTGATGAGTGTCCGGGCTGTGTGTCGCTGCGCCGACGGGGCATTCGCACGGGACACGGGCGAGAAGCCCCGACCCGAAGGGATGCAGCCTATGTTGGCCATCGTCTCCGCAGTGCTGTTCTTCATCGCCTTTCTGATCAACGCTGCTGACATATCCACCAACGATGCGTTCAGCTCGACGAATGTGATGCTTCTTGGGCTGACGGTGCTCGCTCTGCACCTCGGTGGAATCGGCAGCGGCTGGTCGCGTGGCGGCCGCAGACGCTGACCGCGCCCGGCCGGTCAGGCCGGTGCCCGCGAGGCCCGCGCGCGTCCCGGTGGGCAGCGGGCCGCCGGGCGGGGCGCCATCGCGGCGTCCCGCCCTCGACCGGGTCGCGCGGACTCGGGCGGCTGTCCGGGTGTCGTCGTCACGATCTCGATGCTGGTGGCGTCGCGCCCTGCCGAACTCTGCTCACATGGAGTCGGAAGTCATAGCCGCGTTGATAGCCGCACCAGCCGTCCCCTTCTGGAAGGCCCCGAGCGTCGTACAGGGATCGCTGACGACATCGTGCAGATGGCGGGGTGTCTCGACATCCGCACGCCGAGAACGTCGAGTTGGCTTATGAGGTCGACGTTGTTCGACACCTCGAAGCGTGAGGCGGTACCGCCCCGCTGTCCCCGGGGACGAACCGCGACCGCGATCAGCGAACGCCGAGCTTATGTGTGGGGGGCGATGCGGTGTGTTTGGTAGGCCCATATAGCGATTTCGACGCGGTTGCGGGCGCCGAGTTTGGCCATGAGGCTGGCGAGGTGGGTTTTGACGGTGCTGAGGCTGATGTGGAGTGTGTCGGCGATCTCGGTGTTGGTGTGTCCGTGGGCGACGGCGAGGAGGACTTGTTCCTCGCGGGCGGTGACGGGGGAGAGGGGCTGGGCCGGGGGCCGGCCGGCGGGGAGGTCGGCGAATACTTGGAGGAGACGGACGGTGACGCTGGGCGCGATGAGCGCTTCACCGTCGGCTGCGGACCGTATGGCCTGGGCGAGGAGGTCTGGTCCGGTGTCCTTGAGGAGGAATCCGCGGGCGCCGGCGCGCAGTGCGCCGTAGACGTACTCGTCGAGGTCGAACGTGGTGATGACGACCACGGCGAGCGGGTCGGTGACGCCGGGGCCGGCCAGGAGCCGGGTGGCCGCGAGGCCGTCGGTCACGGGCATGCGGATGTCGAACAGGCAGACATCGGGGCGTAGTTCGCGGGCCAGCTGTACCGCTTGCCGTCCGTCGGTCGCTTCACCGACGACCTCGATGTCGGGCTGGGCGTTGAGCATGATCCGCAGTCCGGTGCGGATGATGGCCTGGTCGTCAGCGACGAGGACGCGGATGGGCACCGCTCGCGCTCCTTCCTCTGGGCAGTTCGGCTTCCACATGCCAGCCCTGGCCGGGTCCGGGTCCGGCTTGCAGTGTCCCGCCGAGCAGGGTGGCGCGTTCGCGCAGTCCGGTCAGTCCGTATCCGTCACGGCCCCGGCCGGTGGGGTGGCCGTTGTCGTGCACGCTTACCCGGACCGTGTGCTGTTGAGCGGTGACTCTGACGACGACGTCGGTCGCGTTGACGGCGTGGCGCATGGCGTTGGTGACCGACTCCTGCACGATGCGGTAGACGGCGGCGTCCACGGCCGGGGGCAGCGTGTCCAGTTCGCCGTCGAGCCTGAGGTCGACGGCGAGGCGGCCGCCCGGGCTGCGCGCCAGGCGCTTAAGGTCCGCGACGCCGGCGGGCGGCGCGAGTTCGGCGCCGGTCTCGCGGTTGCGCAGTGCGGCGACCATGGCGCGCATGTCCTCCAGTGTGCGGGCGCCTTCCTCCTCGACCGCGTCCAGTGCCTGTACGGCGGCGGAGGGGTCGGTGGCGGCGAGGACCCGGCCGGCCTGGGCGGTGATCACGATGGCCGACACATGGTGGGCGACCGTGTCGTGGAGTTCCCTGGCGAGCTGTTCGCGTTCGCGGGAACGTACCTGTTCCAGCTGCCGTTCGCGGGCGGTCTTCCACAACCGCACGGCGGCCCCGATCACGCCGGGCAGCCACAGGAAGACGAAGCCCCCGACCTGTTCGGCGGCCGGGGTCCGGTCCGCGGCGGCGGCCAGCGCGAAGGCCGTGAGGATCACCGCGGTGCCCAGGACGATCTCGCGTCCTGACCCCCACCTGGTCAGCGCGTACACGAGCACGAGCACGATGGAGCCGGTGTTCAGGCCGACCGCCTCACGCGGTGCGGCGGCCAGCGAGGCCAACTGGAGCAGGATCACCGAGCCGAACGCCAGTGCGACCGTCGCCAGGGGGTGGGTGCGGCGCTACAGAGACAGCAGGCACAGCCATACGGCGAACACCACCGCCACCGGCCGCCACACGACGTTCTCGCGCCAGACGGCCTCCAGCACCACACCGGTAAGGCCTACGGCGAGCAGCGCCCAGTCCCGCCGCACCCGGGCGGGCGCGCCGGGCGGGCGGGGTTCGCTCCACAGGCTTCGCAGGTCCTCTCGCAGCACGCTCTACAGCGTAGGCACCCCGGGGTGGCGCGCATCGGCCGAAAGGACGGGGCGTCCCCCCGACTTGGGGCCGACCGATCCGCAGCCTCGGGGCCGATGCCGCGCCACCGCCGTAGCGGCGAACCTCGGCTTCGGCGGGCTGTTGCAAGGACGGCCGCCGTCGAGGTGGTTGGAGGACCCGATGCTCTCGAAAGCCCTGTTGCGCCTGGGCACAGGCGCCGCCCGCCATCCCTGGCGGGTGATCGCGGCATGGCTGGTCGCCGCCACGCTCGCCGTCCTCGCCGCGGTCGCCTTCGGCGGGCGGACGGCGGACTCGATGACCGCTCCCGGGCTGGACTCCCAGCGGGCCGCGGAACTGATCGAGCGGGCCGGCACCGGCCAGGAGGGGATGACCGCCCACCTGGTCGTCACCCCCCTCGACGGCGGTGCGACGTTCTTCGGCGACGCCGGCGCGCGTACCGCTCTCACCCGGCTGCAGAGTGAGGTGGAGCGGCTGCCGCACGTACTCGGCGCCGGCGATGCGGCCGCGGCACTCGACGCGGGCGGCGACACCGCCGTGCGCAGCGGGCTCGTCTCGGCCGACGGGCGGATCGCGGTCGTGCGGGTGCAGTACCCCGACCAGAGCCGGCTGTCGGCGAAAGACCTCGACGCCCTCGTCGAACTCGGCGACCGGCTCCGCGCCGAGCTGCCCCTGCGCATCGAGATGGGCGGGAACCTCTTCTACGCCTTCTCCGAGGCCGACGGCGGCGCGAGCGAGCTGATCGGCCTCCTCGCCGCGGCCGTACTGCTGTTCCTGGCGTTCGGTTCACTCGTCGCCGCAGCCCTGCCGATCGCCATGGCGGTCTTCGGGCTGACCGTCGGGGTCGCCACGATGACGCTGCTGGCGGGGGTCACCGAGGTGCCCACCTTCGCCCCTGTCCTGGGCAGCATGGTCGGCCTCGGAGTGGGCATCGACTACGCGCTGTTCGTCCTCGCCAGGCACCGGGAGTACCTCGCGCACGGGCTCGATCCGTGGCAGGCGGCGGGACGGGCGGTGGCCAGGGCGGGCAGGCCCGTCGTCTTCGCCGGCGGCATCGTCGTCGTGTCGATCCTCGGCCTGGCGGTCGCGAACGTGCCGTTCATGACGATGGGCGCAATCGCCGTCTCGATCGTCGTCCTCATCATGGTGGCCGCGTCGGTGACGCTCCTGCCGGCCTTCCTCGGCGCCGCCGGCCCACGCCTGGCCCGCCCCGGCCGGATCGCTCGGCTCGGCCGGGCCCGGCAGACCGGGAAGCCGCGCAGCCGCGCACAGCGGCGGGACCCGGCGGAGGGTGCGGCCCACTCCGCCGGCTGGCAGCGCTGGATCGCACACGTCAGCCGGCACCCGGCACCGTACGCGGCAGGCGCCGCGGGCCTGCTGCTCGCCGCGGCACTGCCCGTCCTCGGCCTGCGTGTCGGCCTGCCCGACGACGGCTCACTGCCCCACACCCGCACCGAGCGCCGCGCCTACGACCTCATCGCCGAAGGGTTCGGCCCGGGCATCAACGGCCCCCTCGTCATCGCCGCAGACCCCAACGGTGACCCGGGCATGCTGGACCGGCTCGCCGCAACGCTCGCGGCGGACCCGGGCATCGCATCCCTCGCACCGACACACACCGACCGCGCCACCGGCATCGCCACGCTCGTGGTCTTCCCCACCACCAGCCCCCAGGACAAGGCCACCGCCGACACCATCACCCGCCTGCGGACCAGCGTGCTGCCCGCGGCGATCGGCCACGGCCCGGCCAGAGCCCACGTCGGCGGCGCCGCCGCGAGCCTGTCCGACGTGGGCCAACGCACCAGCCAACGCCTGCCGCTGCTCGTCGCCACCGTCCTGGCGATGTCGTTCCTGCTGCTGATGGGGATCTTCCGCTCGATCCTCGTCCCCCTCAAGGCGGTACTGCTGAACCTGCTGAGCATCGGCGCGGCCTACGGCATCATGGTCGCCGTCTTCCAGTGGGGCTGGGCAGGCGAACTCATCGGGCTGGAGGCGACGGTTCCGATCGTGTCGTTCATCCCGATGTTCCTCCTCGCGATCCTGTTCGGCCTGTCGATGGACTACGAGGTGTTCCTCCTCTCCCGCGTACGGGAGGAGTACCTGCGCACCGGTGACAACGGCACGGCGATCGTCGAGGGCATCGCGGGCACCGCCCGGATCATCACCTCGGCCGCCCTCATCATGGTGGCGGTCTTCCTGTCCTTCGCCGTCGCCGACGACCCCTCCACCAAAATGTTCGGCCTCGGCCTCGCCACCGCCATCTTCATCGACGCCACGGTCGTACGCATGGTGCTGGTCCCGGCGACCATGACACTCCTCGGCCCGGCCAACTGGTGGCTGCCGAACTGGCTGGACCGGATCCTTCCCCGCAGCCCGGCCCCCACCCACGACACCGACACCCGACCCACGGATACGGCTCCCGTACCCACGACCGGCTGACCGCCGAACCCAACTCCCGCCCGCCCCTTGGCTTCTGGCATCCCAGCGTGCCTCCCGGGGGCGTACCGAGCCGTGATCACCGGATGGTCCGGCGAGTTGCTTGAACCAGATCACCGAGACGCGTGGGTGCAGGCCCGTGGTGGGGTTCAGGGTTGGGTGACCCTGCTCTGGACCTCCGGTGCGGTCGAAAGCCGCGTCAAGCGGATCAAGATGCTCAAGCGCCAGATGTTCGGCCGCGCAGGCTTTCGCCTTCGACGGATACGTGTCCTGCCGTCGGGCTGATCTCGAGACTCGACGGCCGATCGTGAGGGCTCTTCGAGACCGCTGTACTCAACAGCCGGATGTCGTACTCGGTCCAGCAGTCGGAGATCTCGATGCCCACCTCGCTGTTGCAGCGGGCGCACAGCAAGTTCGGTCCGTTGAGCCCATCCCGCCGGCAACACCCGTACAGCCGGGACGAGTCCGTGTGGGGCCGCAGCAGCACACCATCCAGCGGGTGGATCACCCAGGCGGCCATCGGACCAACGGGACCGTACGGATCTGGGTCACAGGAAAAGGAACCGACGCGCACAGTCGACAAGCCGTACGTGTAGTGCTCCCGGCGCCTCACGGATGGCAGCGGCGTCCACTCGCATTGCTCCAGCGGGGCCGACAAGGGAGCAGAAGGCGGCAGCGGTTTGCTGCTCGTACCGCGCCGGACGCGGGTGGGCGGGTGGGAACCGGGTCTTGTCCGCCGTTGCCGAGACCGTAGTCAGATCTCAGCATCCCGGGCATTTCGGCCCGGGAGGTCCGTCACATCACCAGAGCGTCAGGGGCTCGGCTTGAGGACGGTCTCTCGCTTCTTCCTGCCGCTGGTGCGGCAGGGTCGCGCCACCGGCCCGCCCCGCCTCCGCCTTGTGGCGGGGGCGGGTGGTGCGGGTCTTACGGTCGGCTCCACGAGGCTTCGACACCGCCGGGGCGGTGTCCTGGTCTCCGGCCACTCCGGCACCAGTCGTGCAGGCTGCCGCGCGCGGAGGTTCGCCACCCGGTGGTGGACGCGGTTGCGGTGGGTGTTGGCCTTCTCCCACCGCTTCGACGGCTTGCGGCCGGTCCTGCGGTCCGGGCCCTGGCGGCGGGAGACGACACGGGACGTGCGGCGCAGCTGCCTCAGCGCCGCGTCCAGATGCCTCGGGTTGTCGACGGTGCGGATCTCGCCGATGCTGTCGGCCATCACGGCGAGGGTCTTGATCCCGAGGTCGATGCCGACAGCCGCCCCGGGGCGTGCCACGCGGACCAGGTCGCGTTTCACCTCGGCCTGGAAGGCCACGAACCAGCGCCCGCGCTCGTGGCGGACGGTCGCGGACAGGATCCGCGCCGAACCGGCCTGGACGCGGGCGAGGAGCTTCACGGTGGGCTCGTGGGTGCGGATCGTGCCCAGGCGGGGCAGGGTGACGTGCCGGCCATCACGCTCGACGCGGATCGTGCCGGTGGTGAACCGGCAGGCCAGACGTGCCTTCCGCTTCGACTTGAACCGCGGCGCACCCATGCGGGCGCCTTTGCGCTTGCCCTGCTTGGACTTCGCGTAGTTGTCGAACGCGGCTGCCGCGCCTGCCAGGCCGGTGGAGTACGCCTCCTTGGAGTTCTCCTCCCACCAGGAGGCGAACCGCGGATCGGTGTGCTTGGCCTGGTTGAACGCCTTGCGGAGTGCGGGCAGCGACCACGGCCGCCACTCCGTCAGACCAGCGGCAGGGACGCCGTAGGACTCCTCGGCCTTGCGCTGCCACCACGAGGCGGTCACCCAGCCGACGGCCCAGTTGTACGCGGCCCGCGCGGCACCGCAGTGCGAGTGCAGCGCAGCCTCCTGGGCGGCGTTCGGGTCCAGCGCGAACCGGAACGCCTGCACCACGAACCCGGGCTGCGCCTGGAACTTCTTCACCTGGCGTCCTCGTCCTCGGCGGTCGCCACGGCCACCGCGCGGGCGGCCCGGTTCTTCGCCGCGCGCCGCCCGTACAGGCGGGCACACATCGACGTCAGGACCTCGGTGATGTCGCGCACCAGGTCGTCGGTGGTCTCGGTGGGGTCGAGGACGACCAGGCGCCGACCGGACGCGGACAGCGCGGCCTCCAGGTGCCCGACACCGAACCGGGCCAGCCGGTCACGGTGCTCGACCACGATCACCGCGGCGGACGGGTCGGACAGCAGCCGGTGCAGCTTGCGCCGCCGCCCGTTCAGCCCCGACCCGACCTCGGCCACGACCTCCGCGACCAGCAGGCCCACCCCGTTCGCACCGGCCGTCACCCGGGCCGTCTGCCGCTCCAGGTCCGCTTTCTGGTCGGCGGACGACACACGGCAGTACGCCACCACCCGGCCGGCCGGCTCGGCAGCGGCCTCATCGACCAGCCATGTGCCTGACGGCGCCTGGCGGACGGGAACGGGCATCTTGCCGCTCTTCACCCACCGCCAGGCGGTCTGGTAGCTCACGCCCTGCTGACTCGCCCACTCCGAAAGCTTCACACCCCGAAACCATCCGAGATACGTGACTAGAGGTGACCATGAATGACTAGGAAATCTGTCGCAGCTTTCACCCCCCGGCTCGAACTGCGTGCAGGGCGCCCGCTGCCCTGGCGTGATGTCGAGTGCCGGCGGACGGCACTTGCTGTCGGACGGGCCTTGGTGGTCAGCGCGCCACGAGACCGGCCGAGAGTCTCGTCCCGGACAGGAAGGTGCGGACGGCGCGTGCGCCTCGCCTCCTGGCTGTGCTGGTTCGGCCTGAAACACCGTCTACCTGGGGCTGTTTGCGCGTCCGTGTCAGGCTCAGCCGGGCACAGTGTCCTGGGAAGTGCGCAGCGGTTCTGCTGTCTTCGGTGTCAGGGCGCGGATGGACGGGGTGGCGACCATGGTGAGGGTGGCGAGGAGAATGAGCGCGGCTGCTGTGTAGAGGGTGGCATCGAGGCCGAGCAGGAGTACGGCGGGCCCGGTGGCGAACTGGGCGAGCGGGAGCGCCAGGTAGGAGCCGAGGTCGTCGTAGGCGTAGACGCGGGCAAGGCGTTCCTCGGGGATCTGTTCGTTGAGGGTCGAGTACCAGGCGACACCGGCCTGCTCGGCGCCCACGCCTGCCACGAAGTTGGCCACGACCAGCGCCCAGGTGTGCGGGGCGAGCGCGAGGAGCAGCGGGGTCGTCGCCGTCAGGCCCATCAGCGCGCAGCCGACGAGAATCGCGCGCCGGGGCTGCCAGCGCAGGGACAGTATGCCTCCGGCGACCGCGCCGAATGAGGAGGCGGCGACGGCCAGGCCCCAGCCGGTACGGCCGATCGCGGTGGTGTCGGCGACGGCCGGCCCCAGGACGGTGAACGAGGCGGTGAGTCCGGCGTTGAGGAAGCAGAAGGCCACCACGATCACCCACACCCAGGTGCGGGAGGTGAACTCCTTCCAGCCGACGCGCAGTTCATGCACCACTCCGGGGCTGGGTGCGGGCGGCGCGGCCTGGACACGGACCAGCGCGAAAAACGTGGCGGCGAGCGCGAAGGTGAGCGCGTCGACTGCCAGGCCCCAGCCGGGGCCGATGGCCGCGACCAGTACGCCGCCCAGCGAGGCCCCCAGGATCGTTGCGCTGCTGCCCGCGATCCGGGAGAGCGCGAGGGCACTGCGCCGGGACTCGGCCGGCACGGTCTGGGGCAACAGGGCCTGGGCTGCGGGCTGATAGCAGGAACTGGACGCCCCGTTGACCGCGGCAAGCAGCATGAGCAGGGGGATGCCGACGTTGTGGGTGAGGACCAGGGCGGCGACCACCGCCTGGCTCACGGCACTGACGACGCTGCTGCCCACCAGCAGCGGGCCGCGCGGAAGCCGGTCCGCCAGCACCCCGCCGTACAGGAGGAAGACGATGCCGGTGAGGGAGCGGGCGCCGACCACCAGCCCGAGCGAGCCGACCGAGCCGGTGGCGTCCAGCACGGCGAAGGCCAGGGCGATCGGCGCCACCCCGTTGCCGAGCAGGTTGGCCGTCGTACCGATGGTCAGGTGACGGAACGGGCGGTAGCGCATGGGCGCCAGGGCGGCAGGCATGCGCCTGATCGTCGGGACTGGGCGGTGCGCCCGTCAACGGGTTATATACGGGGCGGGTGGCTGCCTCGCGCTCGGTCCGCAGGTGCGGCATTCCTGGGCGGTCTCGATGGCGTCGTTCCAGCGGTACACCGCGGTGAACGGCTGGTTGATATGGGTGCAAGCGGCCGGCCGGCCCTCGACCGCACCACGGGCGAGGGCCTTCGCCTGCTCCCAATCGTCGATTGCCGTCCACGATCCACAACCGCCTTCGGCGCCACATGAGTGCGCTCGTACGGCGGGGGCGGAGCGTGCACGTGACCCGAGGTCGCTCCGGCCTGCCGCTGTCGTCGGCCTGCTTGAACTCGGCGTGCCCTCGGGGCGGTAGCCTGCGGGTATGTCGGTCAACATCAATCTGCACTTCACCGTCTCGCAGCTCACGGACGTGGCACAGGCCGAGGCGGTCGCCGGATCGATCGGTGAGCTGCTCCGCGACGAGGGCATCGAAGACCAGGTCAGTTACGGCGCGGTCTGCGACAGCGGCGTCCATTACGTGACGGGTGAATCGCAGTTCCCGCTCATCATCACTGGCTTCGGCCGCTGGCAGCCGCAGTTCGAGACTTCGTTCGCGAGTGCGGTGGCCGAGGCTGCTCCGGCGGCGAAGGGGGTTGTCGAGTGGGGTTATCCGGACGAGGAACTCTGAACGATCTCGCGCGCTGACGGGTTGCGGCCGCGCACCTTCCCGCTGCCCGTCAGGCGCACAGGCCCGTCCTGTCACGGTGCCCAACCGGTTTCCCCTTGGGGGCAACGGGAGCGCTGTGGCAGGCCTTGGCCGAGGATGCCCAGCTGGGTGTCGGGTTGGTCGTGGGCGCATGCCCGCAGTCCTGCCGCGAGCAGTCGGCGGGCTTCGTCGCGGCTGACGGCTCGCCTTCGCCTTCCTGTGAAGTGGCAGTCGCCGGCGTGGACTTCGGCGGGTGGCTGGATGGCTGGAGCCGATGCCGAGTGAGCACCGCGACTTCGGTCGAGCCGGTGTGCTGGGGTGACCTGACATGCTTCGGGGCATGGAGCCCCGGAAGAGTCCCGAGCAGAATCCTCTGCGCCTGGCTCAGGTCTGTCCTGATCTGGTTGGCGAGATAGTTGCCCTGCTGCGCGACTCACTTCCGGGAGACCCGATCGCGGACTTGATCCCGAGCCTTCCCTTTCACGGGATCTGGCGCAACTACGTGTTGACCGCTCCACAGGGGACGCCATCGCCATGGGTCATCCAGCTGGAGCGTGAACAGGAGACGGTGTTCCTGCTGGGTGTTGATCCGACTCGGTCTGTAGTCACATGGGTTGATGTGGTGGACGGACGAGATCCATCTGCTGCGTTGCTGCGTCGGCCCTGACTGACATGTCTGGGCTTCGTTCCTCCGTCGCTAACGGGTTGAACGGCTGTAGGCCTCACCGGTCGCGCGGGATTTGGGTTGCGTCCAGGGAACCGGTACACCACTTCCCTGGACGCAACCTGGGGTTGCGGTGCTGCCACGCATATTCAACCGCCGGTCCGTGCATGCCCGTTCCCCACACATGCCAGGATGACGGCGGCATAATGGACAGCTCCGCACGACGGCCGGGAGGTGATCAGGATGGTGCAGTATCCGGGGATGGGCCGTGCGAGTGCGGCCGAGCATGACGCGCACTGCAAGAGCCACCTGTGCTGCCGCTGCCAGACTCGGCCGTGGGAGACCCACGTCGGCAACGAACGCTTGTGCGGCCTGTGTGCGAAGTGCTGCCGGGACTGCGGCCGGCACCCCGCCTCACACCTGGACGGCCTTCCGCACGGGCTGTGCGCGCGCTGCCGGGGCGAGTGCCGGCGCTGCGGGGCACATCTGTCGTCCGCCGATCTGAACGCCGACCGGGCTGAGTGCTCCTCCTGTGTGCGGCCGCTCACCCGGCCCGGACGGGATCCGGTGGCCTTCGTCCTCGGGCGGATGCCCCGGCCGCTGATGGACGCCATGCACGGCCGTGTGCCCGCCGCCGTGTACCAGACCGTGGTGGCCGAGTTGCAGCGCCGCACGCCGCAACAGATGACCGACCGCGTCGAGCGACGCTGGTATCGGCGGTGGGCGCACGCCCTGCGGGAACGTGGCGAAGACGGCACCCAGGCGCGGTGGGGCACCGACGAGATCGCGCTGCAGCTCGTGGCCCCGGCCTCCTGCCCGGTACCGGACTGCGAGGACGGCGTGCTGCTGAGCTCGGAGCAGGTATGTGCCCACTGTCAGCAGCCCGAGCACCGTTTCGTGGCCGGCACCGCCGACGGCCCCTCCAGCCAGCAGACCCGCAGTGCCGCACTGGCATCGATGCGGGCAGCCGTCATGGCCAGCCCTCACCGCACGGCTGCCGGAGCCCAGCAGCGCGCCGCACAGGCCCGCCCCGCCAGTGCGGCTTCGATGGATCGCGCGCTTGAGGAGGCCCGAGCGCGACTGGCGGACCCGCATGCGCCGCGTCTGACCGAGCCGGAGCCGCGGACCGAAACGGCTGCGACCGACAGCGTGATTCTCGCTGCCCGCGAACAGCGGATCGCCGAAGAACAAGACCCCGTACGTCAGGCCGCGCTGGCGCGGGCGCGCGCCGACCGTGCCAGCCGACCGCACAAAGGACGCTGATGTCACTGCTGCCCTTGCAGAGCACCACCGGTGAGCCGGCCAAGGCCGCCGACGAGGACGCGGACGCCCTGTTTGCCCAGGCCCGTCACCTCGCCCAGCAGGGCCAGCACGCTGCTGCCACGGCATACGCGGCACTCGCCACCGCTGCCTTCACCGCACGGGCCGCAGCCGCGGCCGCGCCGCTTCCCATCCACCCCGGGGACCACGAGCCCGCGCGCACCCCGTGGTGTGAGGCCTGCCGGGCCCCGAACAGTCGGCTCACCCCGGAGGGTAAGCCCTGCCCGCGCTGCAATACCGACCGCCTGCGCGCTCTGCGCTGCCGCTACTGCGGCGTCTACCTGGAGAAGCGCCCCGTACACGGCCCCGACGAGCCGTGGCGCTGGACTGACGACTACAACAGCCTCAGTTGCCCCAAAGCACCACACCCCCTCGACGAGCCAGGCACCCCCAGGCCCGAGCAGGATGTGTGGCCGGAGGTCCGCTGGGGCGTCTTCTTCGAACAATGGCACCGCTCCTACGGCACCGAAGCCGTTACCGCAGGTCAGCTCAGCCGGGACCCGGACCTCAAGCCCTACCTGCCCCGCACCACGTACGGCGACTTCCACCCGGCCCACCTGGAGCACTGGCTCCAGGAACGGACCGGCACCACCTGCGCCGGCTTCCTCGTCACGGAGGCCCATCGGGCGCCTCCAGGTGATGACGCCCGGCGCTGGTCCATCACCCTGGAGCAGACCACCGCCGACGTCTGATCTTGATCGTTAACCTCGCTGCTGCTTCTGGTGGACGTGTTCGGCAAGGGCTGCGAGGGTGATGATCAGCCAGGTCCACAGGTCGGCCGTGTGCGGATCGCGGACCCTGGGGGCGGTGAAGCCCAGGGTCTTGAGGGGCCTTGCGTTTTCCGGACAGTGAGGGGCGTTGCGTTTTTCGGACACGCGCCTGGCCGTCTATTTCACGCGGCGATTCGCACCTTCTCATCATCGGCATGTACTTCACATGGAGGTCGGTAACCCACCGCCGAGTGGGAGCGTGTGCGACCGGTGTCGTCGACGATCAACGCCTCCGTCCCGATCGCGTCCTGCATCCGCCAGGCCAGCCGGGCCCGCACATGTGCCGGACCCCACGGGCTGGAGGTGATGAACTGCGCCGGGTCCTGCCGGTGGCCGTCCTCATCCAGGCGGGCCGCCATCGGCTCCACCGACTTGCGCCGCCCGTCCAGTAGCAGCCTGCGCACACGCCTGACCCCACCGCGGCTGATCAGCATGGAAGAACCCGTCGAACAACTCCGCCGCAAACGCCTCCAGGCACTGCCGGACCGATGCCATCCCCTCAGGTGTCATACCGCTCCAACGAGCCCGCGGTCCCCTGATGGCGGCCGAGCAGCATCAGGGTGCGGAGCTGGGTGGGGACGGTGACGAACGCAGAGTGGTGGGCCAGGCGTTCATCCGTGCTGCGAGGGGTTCGCCGGGCTGGGGCAGGGTGGGACGGAGGTGAGGAGTCGGATCGCGAGTCGGGGAACGGCTATCAGCAACAGGCCTTGTGGAACTGGTCGATGCGGCGGCTCACCCGGAACGGGTCGAGCACACCGTGTGCCCTTGGCCACCGGTTTGCATGGTCGAATCGCAGCAGAGCCGAGAATGCGAGTACACCGAGCCCAGGAGGTCGGACGTCGCTGTGGTGCTGGTGCGTCCCTGCCTCCGTGTGGTTTCCTGACTCCATGACCGTGCTCGTGACCCGCCGCCACGTCGATTACGTGCGTGTCACCACCACGGCCTGTTCCGCCGTGAGCTGACTCCTCCTCCGGCCGACCCTTTCCCACCGCATCGCGCTGACCGCTGCCCTTGTTCGGGCGCGGGTTGTCAGCCTGCGGTTCCTTCCCGCTCCCCGTTCCGCACCCAGGCATCGCCGTACCCGCACCCAGGGAGAACCATGAGCCAGCCCATCGACTCCGTCACCGCAGGCCACACCGCCGAGGACGAGCCCGCCGGGCGCGACACCTCGGCGTGGTCCTTCGAGACCAAGCAGATCCACGCCGGTGCCGCGCCGGATCCGACGACCGGTGCCCGGGCGACGCCGATCTACCAGACGACGTCGTTCGTGTTCCGGGACACGCAGCACGCGGCCGACCTGTTCTCGCTGGCCGAGCCCGGGAACATCTACACCCGGATCCACAACCCCACCCAGGACGTCTTCGAACAGCGGATCGCCGCCCTGGAGGGCGGTGTGGCGGCGGTGGCGCTGTCCTCCGGGCAGGCCGCGGAGACGCTGGCGATCCTGACGCTGGCGAGCTCCGGGGACCACATCGTCTCCAGCGCGTCGTTGTACGGCGGCACGTACAACCTGTTCCGGCACACGCTGCCGAAGCTCGGTATCGAGGTGTCCTTCGTGGACGACCCGGACGACTTCGAAGCCTGGCGGGCGGCTGTCCGGCCGAACACCAAGGCACTGTTCGCGGAGACGCTGGGCAATCCCCGCGGCAACGTGCTGGATGTGCGGGCGGTCGCGGATGTCGCCCATGACGCCGGTGTGCCGCTCATCGTGGACAACACCGTCCCGACCCCCTACCTCCTGCGACCCATCGAGCACGGCGCGGACATCGTCGTGCACTCGGCGACCAAGTTCCTCGGCGGGCACGGCACCACCATCGCCGGTGTCGTCGTCGACGGCGGCACCTTCGACTTCGGGGCCCATCCCGACCGGTTCCCCGACTTCACCGAGCCCGACCCGAGCTACCACGGCCTCCAGTACTGGCCGGCACTCGGCCCGGGCGCCTTCGCGATCAAGCTCCGGGTCCAGCTGCTCCGCGACCTGGGACCGGCGCTCTCGCCGCACTCGGCGTTCCTGCTGCTCCAAGGCGTGGAGACGCTCAGCCTGCGCATCGAACGGCACTCCGCGAACGCCCAGGCGCTGGCCGAGTGGCTGGAGGGGCGCGACGAGGTCGCCGCCGTCCATTACCCGGGGCTGGAGTCCAGCCGCTGGTACGAGACGGGACAGAAGTACTTGCCGCGCGGGGCCGGTGCGGTGTTGGCCTTCGAGCTCCGGGACGGTGTCGAGGCGGGCAAGCGGTTCGTGGACGCCGTCGAGCTGTTCAGCCATCTCGCCAACATCGGTGACGTACGCAGTCTCATCATCCACCCGGCGTCCACCACTCACAGCCAGCTGGACGCGGAACAGCTGGCGGCGACCGGCGCCTCCCCCGGGCTGGTGCGTCTCTCGGTCGGTATCGAGAGCCTCGCCGATCTCAAGGCGGACCTCGAGGCCGGGTTCCGGGCGGCGAAGGGCGCGTCCTGAACACCGCACTGACGCCTTCTGAAGTCCCCCTCCCGCCGGCCTCCGGGGCCTGGCGGGAGGGGGATCCGCCCGGGCGACGCCAGTGGTACGTCCATGAGCAACCGCTGCCGTTGGAGGCCGGCGATGAACTCGGCGACGTACAGCTGGCGTTCGAGACATGGGGGCGTCTCAGGTCGGACCGGCGCAACGCGGTGCTGGTGCTGCACGCCCTCACCGGTGACAGCCATGCGGCGGGCGTCGCCGAGCCCGGTCACCCCACGCCCGGATGGTGGGACGGGCTCATCGGTCCCGGACGCGCGCTGGACACGGAGCGCTTCTTCGTCGTCGCACCGAATGTGCTCGGCGGCTGTCAGGGCAGTACCGGCCCGTCCTCGTTCAGGAGGTCCGGGCGGCCCTGGGGCGGAGACTTCCCCTTTCTGACGCAGCGCGACCAGGTCGCGGCCGAGGCCGGCCTGGCGGACGCTCTGGGCATCGAGCGCTGGGCACTCGTAGTGGGCGGGTCGATGGGCGGGATGCGGGCGCTGGAGTGGGCGGTGTCGTACCCGGAGCGGGTGGACGCGCTGCTGCTGCTCGCCACGACCGCCGCGGCCAGCGCCGAGCAGATCGCCTGGGCCGACGTTCAGCTGCATGCCATCCGCTCCGATCCGCACTGGCACGGCGGGCACTACCACCACACCGGCTCAGGGCCCCGTGCCGGCCTCGGACAGGCCCGGAGGATCGCCCATGTGACGTATCGCAGTGAACCTGAACTCCAGGCACGGTTCGGCCGCTTGCCGCAGGGCGCCGAGGATCCCTGGCGCGGCGGGCGGTACCAGGTCGGCTCCTACCTCGACCATCACTCGGACAAGCTCGTGCGGCGCTTCGACGCGGGCAGCTACGTCGTGCTGTCAGAGGCCATGAACAGCCATGACGTCGGCCGTGGCCGTGGCGGCCTGCGTGCGGCGCTGAATCGAGTGCGTGCCCGGACACTCGTGGCGGCGGTGGATTCCGACCGTCTCTACCCGCCCTCGCAGCAGGCGGAGTTGGCGGCCGGAATCGCTTCGGCAGACGAGTTGCGGGTGATCGAATCGCCTTACGGCCACGACGGCTTCCTCATCGAGACCGAGCAGGTCCAAGCGCTCGTACGTGAACTCCTTGGAACGGGTCCCGTGTTGCCGCCGCCGGAGTGACCGCCTCACTGCCCGCTTGTGCGGCGGGGCGTGTCATGTGGCGGGGCGTAGCGTCTGCCACGGTGGGCCCGTGCCTCTGCGTCTCCTCGGCCCCGGGTCGTCACAGGGCCCTGGTGCAGACGACCATCGGCCGGCCGGGGCCGCCTTGTCCTGCTCCACGCGCGCGCGTTGGTGGAGGTCATCGACGTCGGCGACCTCGATCGGCACGGGGCGATCATGGCGCTCGTGCGCTACGTCAGGGGTGTCCGTTCGCATCGCGGCGACGCGTTTCAGGAAGTGGACGGGTATTGGCCCTGAGCTGCGGGTGCTGTAGAAATGGGCCTCATGAATTCCGAGCTCTTGGTGCGACGCCTGGTCATCGACCTGTGCCGACGCCCGGGCTCGTGTTGTTGCTGATCTGACTTCTCCACTCTGACGCACCCTGCCGTGCGGTGATCCCACCCGCATCAGGCGTTCCCGCGTCCCCGCGCACGCCGCGCTCCTCCCCTTCTTCGTTCGCCATCACCCTCGCTCGGGGCACCTGCCGCCGTTGTCGGTCGACATCGGCTGCTCGCGTCCCCGGCGTCCCTGGAGGACCCCTCCCCGTGTCCACAACACCCGCAGTTCCTCAATCCCTTGACGCGGCATCAGCAACTGTGTCCCGTCGGCCTCGCGCGTCGGTCGGCGGCACCCGCAAACGCCTGCGTCACCTCGCGCTGCCGGTGGGATCGCTCCTGCTCTTCCTGGTGCTCTGGCAGCTGCTGGCGGCGAGCGGTACGTGGAGCGAGATGCTCGTCCCCTCGCCGGCGAAGGTGTGGGACGCGTTCGTCGCCGTCTCGACCACGCAGGACGGCGTACGCGGCTACAACGGCACCACGCTCGTCGAGCACCTCGGCATCAGCCTGCGTCGCATCGCGCTCGGTGCGGGCATCGGCATTGCCGCCGGAGTGGTCTTCGGGCTGCTCATGGGCACCGTCGGCTGGGTGCGGTCCCTGTTCGAACCCTGGATCACGTTCCTGCGGACGCTGCCGCCGCTGGCGTACTTCTCGCTGCTCATCATCTGGCTGGGCATCAACGAGGAGCCCAAGGTCACGCTGCTGGCCGTGGCCGCGTTCCCGCCGGTGGCGGTGTCGACCACCGCCGCCGTGGCGGCCGTGCCGAAGAGCCTGATCGAGGCTGCTCGCGCACTCGGCGCGTCACGGTGGGACGTCGTCAGGGACGTCGTCGTCCCGTCCGCCCTGCCGGAGACACTCACCGGCGTTCGGCTCGCCGTGGGAGTGGCCTACTCCTCCCTGGTCGCAGCCGAGTTGGTGAACGGCCTGCCGGGCATCGGCGGCATGGTCAAGGACGCCGCCAACTACAACAACACCCCTGTGGTCGTCGTCGGCATCATCGCCATCGGCGTCTCCGGCCTGATCATCGACGGCCTGCTGCTGCGCCTGGAGCGCACGGTCGTGCCCTGGCGCGGCCGCGCATAGACCTCTGCCTCCCTCCGCACCGATGCCCCCTTCACACAGAAACGGATACGCCATGTCCCGTGTCCCTCAAGGTCCCTCCCGCCGCCTCCTCCTCGCCGGCGCACTGGCCTCCGTGTCCGCCGCCGTCACGGGATGCTCCTCGGACAGCGCGGCGTCGTCGTCCGACACCTCCAAGCGGCTGCGCATCGGCTACTTCGCCTTCCCCAGCGGGGACTTGCTGGTGAAGAACAGAAAGCTGCTGCAGAAGGCACTGCCGGGATACGAGATCACCTGGATCAAGTTCGACTCCGGTGCCAGCGTCAACCAGGCCTTCCTCGGCAAGTCCCTCGACATCGCAGCGCTCGGCTCCAGCCCGTTCGCCCGCGGGGTGTCCGGCAGCTCGCCCATCCCCTACAAGGTCGCCTGGATCCTCGATGTCGCCGGCGAGAACGAGAGCCTCGTGGCGCGCAAGGACACCGGCATCACCGACGTCGCCGGGCTCAAGGGCAAGAAGATAGCCACCCCCTTCGCCTCCACCTCGCACTACAGCCTGCTGGCGGCCTTGGAGGCGGCCGGTCTTACGCCGTCCGACGTCGAGCTCATCGACCTTCAGCCGCAGCCGATCCTCGCCGCATGGCAGCGCGGCGACATCGATGCCGCCTACGTCTGGCTGCCCACCCTGGACGAGCTGCGCAAGAGCGGCACCCAGCTGACCAGCAGCAAGGAGATCGGCGCGGCGGGCAAGCCGACCCTCGATCTCGCCGTCGTATCGGACGCCCTCATCGCCCGGGCCCCCGAGGCGATCGAGGCCTGGCGCAAGGTGCAGGCCGAGGCGCTGCGCCTGCTCAAGTCCGATCCGGACGGGGCGGTCAAGGCCGTCGCGGCCGAGCTCGGCATCAGCGCGGCAGATGCCGAGGCGCAGCTCTCGCAAGGCGTGTTCCTCACCCCGGAACAGGTGGTCTCCGCCGACTGGCTGGGCACCGACGACAAGCCGGGCGAGCTGCTCACGTACGTCACGAACACCGGCCGCTTCCTCGCCGACCAGAAGCAGATCGACGCCGCGCCCTCCGAGGACGACGTCCGCAAGGCGTTCTACCTCGAAGGGCTGGCCGATGTCCTCAAGTGAGATCACTGCGGCCAAGAAGACCGTGGCCGCGGTGGACGCGGCACTTACCGGCGCCGTCCACCTCGACCAGGTCACCCACCGGTACGGCCGGGGTGGCGAGGCGTTCACCGCTGTCGGACCGGTGGACCTGACCGTGCCGGCCGGGGAGTTCGTCGTCCTGGTGGGTGCCTCCGGCTGCGGCAAGAGCACACTGCTGCGGCTGATCGCCGGCTTCGAGCGGCCCACACAGGGCTCGGTAAGGGTGTCCGGCGCCCAGCCGCGACCGGGTGACACGGCAGGTGTGGTGTTTCAGACCCCGCGGCTGTTCCCGTGGCGGACCGTACGGGGCAACATCGACCTCGCCCTGCGGTACGCCCGCGTCGATCGCGCCCAATGGCCCGAGCGTCGCGCGGAGTTGCTGGCCCGCGTCGGCCTGGAGGGCACCGAGAAGCGGCGTACCTGGGAGATCTCCGGCGGTCAGCAGCAGCGCGTCGCCATCGCCCGGGCACTCGCCGCCGAGAGCCCGCTGATCCTGCTCGACGAACCGTTCGCGGCGCTCGACGCGCTGACCCGGGAACGGCTCCAGGAGGACATCCGCCTGGTGGCCGAAAGGACCGGCCGGACCACGGTTTTCGTCACGCACTCGGCGGACGAGGCGGTGTTCCTCGGCTCCCGCATCGTGGTGCTGACCAAGAGCCCCGGGACCGTGGCCCTGGATCTGCCGATCACCCTGCCGCGCGGCGACATCGATGCCGAAGAGCTGCGCAGTTCCCGCGAGTTCGCCGAACTGCGCGCGCAGGTGTCCCACGCCGTCAAGTCCGCCGCCGCGGCCTGAGCCACGGCTCCCAGCCTCACGACCCCCAGAAGGGACACACTCATGAGCATCCTCAGTGACCGGACGCCCATCGCGCCGGTGCTTCCCGTGGTCGAACTCGGCCCCCATTTCGGTGCCGAGATCCACGGCATCGACCTCGCCCGGGTCGACGACGACCAGGTCCTCGCACTGCGCGAGGCACTCGTGGCGTACAAGGTGCTGTTCGTGCGCGGTCAGCACGGTCTCGACGACGCCGCGCAGATCGAGTTCGGCAGACGCCTGGGCGAGGTCACCGTCGGGCATCCGGTGCACGACTCCGGTGACGTGGCGCCCGAGGTCTACTCGCTGGACAGCCAGGACAACGGGTTCGCCGACGTGTGGCACACCGATGTGACGTTCGTCGAGCGACCACCCGCCATCTCCGTCCTGCGGGCCGTGGTGCTGCCACCCAACGGCGGCGACACCAACTGGGCTGACAGCCAGCTCGCCTACGAGTCGCTGTCACCGGGGCTGCGCGACTACGTCGACACGCTCACGGCGGTCCACGACGGCTCCCGCGAGTTCGGCTACTACCTCGCGCAGCGCAGACAGGGCCGGGGCAACCTGTGGGAGGGCGAGGTGTTCACCCAACTGACCCCGGTGGAGCACCCGGTGGTGCGTGTACACCCCGAGAGCGGCCGCAAGGGCCTGTTCGTGAACCCCGGCTTCACCTCGCACATCGTGGGCGTCTCGGAGCACGAGAGCCGAGGCATTCTCGACATCCTGTACGCCCACCTCACCAAGCCCGAGCACGTCGTACGGCATCGCTGGCAACCGGGCGACGTCGCCCTGTGGGACAACCGAAGCACCGCCCACTACGCGAACCGCGACTACGGCGACCGGCACCGCGTGATGCACCGCATCACCCTGAGAGGGGACACGCCGGTCGGCCCCGCCGCCACCACGCACCGCTGACCGCGGATGCGGGACCCGGTGTGAATGCGCGCGGCGATGGCACTGGTTGGGCGTCAGCCCGGACGGGATGGGTGTTGCCCGCTCATGTCAGGTGGCCGTAGCGATCACGGCTGTCGCGAGGTGACCGAGCTGCGACCGTCAGGTGCCCATGGGGAGGAGGATCGGCCGCCAATCGCGTACCTGTGCACACGGGCTCGGGCCTACGTCAGTGTGGGCGCGATGTGCTGGGCTCGTGTAAGCAGGTTGGTTTCCTTCATAGTTGGTCAGACTTACGGCATGCGCGCACGGCTGGTCGACTGGTCCGCAAGCGCCTGGGCGATCATGTCCAGGCGTCCTGTGTCAGCGTGGCGACGATGCTTCTTCTGACGCCGCTGACCGTGAGTACGACCGCCGTTGGCTCCAGGGAGCTACTGCCGAAGCAGCCCGTCGGCTCTGCCCGCTGAACTCAACGGCATGGGTGGCCTGGTAGCTGATCAGCCCGGGGCCAGTGCGGGTTCGGCGTGCCGTCGTCGCTCATGTGAGCTCGTTGCCAGATTGCGTTCCAGGTGTACGGGGTCTTGGGCACGTACTGGTGCCGCTGTCCGCATGGACAAGGCGTCAGCACCCTCGCGCATCCTTGGCACAGTTCGACCCAGCCGTGTCCGGTCGAGCGGAGCATGTGCGGTCCCTGATTCCCGCAGGCGGGGCAGCCGGGCGGCTTGGCGCCGTCCAGGATCGCGTTCTGGCGGCAGACGTAGTCGGGCAGGCGCAAGGAGGGGTGGAGGGAGGGGTCCTCATACCAGGCGTGATGGGGGCTGTCCCACCAACTCTGCATCCACCACGGGCGGGGGTTGGGTACGGCCCGCCGCCCAACCTCCTTCTGCGCGCGGCGTTGCGCGGTGTACTGCTCGGCCCGCGCGAGCCACAGCACCCGTGCCTCGTGCAGTTCCTCCACGGCCCGTGTCAGCGCGTCCGGGTCTGCTTCGAGCCGCCGGGGAATCGCGGCGCTGAGTGTGAGGTGGTGGTAGGTCGCGCGCAGGCCATAGGGGGCAAAAACGGTGAGGCAGTTCCGCAGCGCGCTGTGCCGCCTGTGGAGGGGGAGTTGGGCATCGTGCACATGCGCTCGTTGGGTCAGGAAGCTGGTCATGATGCGTGGGCCGAATCCAGGTCGAGTGCTCGTGTCAGGGCGGCAGTGACGGGGGCGGCGTGGGCCGGCAGGTGTTGTTCGGCCCAGGTCCGGGCGAGGTCGAGGAATTCCCGCACATCCCGCTGCGCGCCGGCGACGAGCGCGCGGACCTGGTCGACCGGCAGCACGATCGCCGGGCCGTCGTCCGTCCCGTCGACATCGAGTGTGAGCCGGACCGCGTTGTTGACGCGTTCGGCCGCCGAGGATGGATCGTGGCCGAAGGAGGCACGGCCGCTGCCGTCGAGCACCTCCAGCCAGTCCCGCCAGGTCTCCAGGCCGTTGCAGCAGCCAGGCTCGACGAAGACGGCCCCCGTGACGCCGTCGGTCACGCGGAAGCCGCCGGCGGCGAAAAGGTCAGGCATGGTGAGCAGCCCGTGAAGGAACGCCCCGACTGGGTCGGTCGGGCACGGCCCGTGCTCCTCCTCGGGTTCGAAGTCGTTGCACTGGGCGATCCGCATCACGGCTGAGCCGACCTCGGCCGCAGTCAGTTCCCCGTTCAGCACGAGGTAGCCGCAAGGCTCGCGCTCGGCCACCGGCCAGAGCGCGAAGCCGTCAGCGGCGGATAGCTCCAACACGGGCTGCATCACGATCACACGCCGATGATGCCGAACTCGCTACTGCGGTGCCACGCGCTTTTTGCTGCGGTGTCGGGCGGGGAGCGGGTCCACTGCCCGGGCAGTCTCGCGGCGCGCCAGCGTTCTCCAGCCTTCAGGCGGTGGGGCGGACTCGCCGAGTTTGCCCAGGCCCGCTGGCGCGCGATCACCGCATCCCACCTCCTCGCCCTTGTCTGCAGCGGCGCACGCACCGAACGCGGCGTCCTGGTCGAGCGGGAGCAGCTCGACTGAGGCCGTGCGAGTATCGCCAGGTGATCGACGATGAGAAGCTGTTTGCCGCCGACCTGATCGGAAGGCGACTGCTTAAAGTGACCACAGCTTGGCATCGTCACGCTGACGACGATGCGTCGCTGGTGCACCTGTGGCTTCACCTGGAGGGTCTGGGCCCGGTGCTGTTCCACACGCCATCGACCGGCTTGTCTCTGCGAGCCGACCAGCCGCACGGGCCGTACTCGATGGAGGAGAACGGAAGCGTCTCCGTGATCGACGATTCGCCGGATGTTCCGGTGACCCGGTTCGTCGGACAGACGATCCGATCGGTTCGGGAGATCGACTACAACGACGGCGATGTCGGCTTCACGGCCGGCATCACGCTCCACTTTCCCGGCGGCAGCATCCGCCTGCTCGGTCTCGTGGACGCCCTTCTCATCGCCCACGCCCAGCATCTCGGCGATGTCGAGGTCCACCTGCATGAGGATGTGACCCTCGCGCGGGTCGTGCAGACCTCCGGGAGCTGGCCGTCGCAGTGGGATGCCTGGACGACCACGGGTCAGTACCTGTACCTGCGGTACCGGCACGGTGAGGGAACCGTCGAGCAGCATCCGAGCGAGGACGTCGACACCTGGGACGGCGATGAGTCGAGGCTCTGGACCAGCTGGGACGACGGAACCGACAGGGGTCAGATCGAACTCGCGGATTTCCTCGTCACGGCTGGCCTGCGGCTGGCGCCAGACGCCGACGTCCGCACCACACCGCCGATCGACCCGAAGGCCTGAGAACGATGGTCACGCACCCCAGCCGCGATTACGCGATCACCGCGATGTACTCCGTGCCCGACGACGCCTGGTATCTGGAACTGGATCTCTTCCGCGAACACCGGGCGCTCGTGACCGCGGTCGTCCCCGACGAGGACCCGAGGCGCGAGCCGACAGTGTGCTTCGATCCCCAAGGACGGCACCTGGACATCCCATACGAGGTCCTGCGCTGGTTCATGGACCAGGTTGCGGATGAGATCCGGACGGCCCGCGCCTGGATGCGACTGCGCCCCGAGCTGGTCGACGTAATCCACCACCTGCGCCAGGAGTACCGGGGCGCGATCGATGACGCCGACCTTCCCGACGTCCTCGTGGAGCTGCGGACCACTGTCCCCGCGGCCGATGTCTCCGTCGTTCTCGCGGCCGCCTTCGGGCTCAATCCCGATGGCACCCCCATGGACGGCGTGCAGGCGTTCCAGCTCGTCGACGTGGCGGCGGCGGTAAGTGATCACCGTCCCGCCGCGCCGTCGTCGGCCGAGGTCAGTGGCTCGTGTTGAGTCGGTTGATCAGCTGCCGGTGGCTGGGCGGGCCGCCATGAGTTCTTCGTCGCGTTCCTCGAGTTGACCGGTCAGGGTAACGACCTCCTGTTCGTGTTTGGTCATGCGGCATGTGAGCTGGTCGATGTCATCGGGCGCCCCCGAGGCCGGACTCCCGCACACATGCTCGCCAAGGAGTTCGGAGAGCTTGGCTTCCAGTTGTCGGCCGCGGGCGGCGAGGCGGTTGCTGCGCTCCAGAGCGTTCGCCAAGTCGGCCTGGAAGGAGGCCCGGCTGACGGGATGACCGGTGCCGTCGCCGGGTGGTTCCGCGCTGGCCGCGTGTACTTGGGCGAATAGATCCTTGTGGCGGTAGAGGAAGGAACGGTCCACCGTGGCCTGCTGCGCAATGCCGGAGACGTTGATGGCCGTGCCATCACGCCCAGAGGTGTTGATGGCTTGGATGACGCGTTGCTACGCACTGTCTGTCGGCTGGCCGGCATCATGGCCGGGCTGGGCGATCCCGAAGGAAGGCGGGCGGCCTTCAGGGCTGACGAACGCTGTTTGGAGGCAGGCACCGTGAGATCGCCGCCGGCGGCCCGTCCGGTTTTCGGCTGAGCGGGGCGGGCGCGATCATGGGACGAGCACGACCGGACCGTAGAACAGGGAATCCCATGACCTTGCAGGAAGGCCAGCGCGTCAAGCTGGCCGCTGATCTTCGCCTGACCGATCCGATCGAGGTGTCCGGGGCGGTCATTGGCATTCTTTCCCTCGCCGCCGACACCGGGGGAGTGGTGGTGGAAGTCACGGAGCACGTCCGTGAGGACGCCGACGTCCGCGAGTACGAGCGGCTCAAGTCGCTGCTCGACTCCTACGGTGACGGCATGCCGCCGGAGAGCAGGAGTCAGCTGGAGCAGAAGGTTGGCGCGCTGGAGCCGGCGTGGGTGGCATTCCAGGAACAGGGGCCCCTGGTGACGGTGCGGGTCCGCTTCGACAACGGGCTCATCCTGGGCGAGTCGCCGCAGGACCTTTACGTGCCCGTGTGATCGCTGTGGCGAGGCCGCGCGTCCCTGCAACCGACACGGAGCCCGGCGTCGGGAGTCTGCTGCACGATCAGGTGGCATCGTGATCTGCCCAACAGGCTCTGGTTTCTTGGCTTTTCTTGCTAAATAGACCGGCGGTTTCGTGCATCACGGCGCAGAATGATCGACGGCGGCGTTGTGCGTCGTCTCCGCCGGCCGGTCGAGGGGGCTGCCGGTGCGAACTCACAGGACACAGAGGGGGGTTCTGCCGTGCGCAGATCCAGACGCACGCTGGGTGCCACGTTCGCTGCGGCGCTCGGTTCGGTACTGCTGGGGATCCCGGGGGCCACGCCGGCGTACGCGGCGACGGGTGTGTCGTTGCCGCTGTACCAGCTCGCCGACATGAAGGTCGACGGGAGTCATCAGAAGATCTTCCTCAGCATGCCGGCCGGAGCCGACGGCCGGGTAGTGGTGACGGACTACAACGGGAAGAGCACGTGGCTGGGCGGCCTGCCGGGGGCCAGCGGGCTGGCGCTCTCGCCCGACAACCAGACCCTGTACGTGGCCGCGCGGGACATCGACACCATCGTGGCGTACGACACCGCGACGCTGGCGGAGACCGGGCGCTACCACGTCGGGGACGGCACAGCTCCGTTGGGTGTGGCGGTCGCCGGTGGGAAGCTGTGGTTCGGCTACGGCGTCAGCGGGGACCTCGGCTCGATCGACCTGCGCGGCCCCGAGCCGGTCGTCGAACTGGGGCTGGACAGTTCGCTGGACTTCGGGGCGGAGCTCGTCACTTCCCCCGCCGACCCGAACCTGCTGGTGGTCGGCACCGGTGACCCCAACCGCAACACCCTCACGGTGTACGACGTGAGCAGCGGCTTGCCCGTGATGGCTCAGCGGCGGGTGCTGTCCGGGACCGAGATGAACGGTCTGCGGGACATCGACGTGACACCGGACGGCCGTACGATCCTGACCGCCGCCCTGATCTCGCCGGGGTACCGGGCCTTCCGCCTCGACGATCTCTCGGACGTGGCGACGCATACGGCCCCGGCCTCACCCCTGGCCGTCGCCGCCGGACCCGACGGTACGGTGGCGGGGGGCGCCCAGAACACCAGCGCCGACATACCGGACGTTTCCTTGTACGCTCCGTCTGCCCCGGCTCCGCTCACCGCGGTCGAACTGGGCGCCGCCACGCAGAGCCCGGTGGTCCGGGGCCTGGCCTGGGCGCCGGACGGCAGCCGGCTCTTCGCCGTGACGGGGGAGAGCGGGGTCATGGGGCTCCGGTTCCACTCCCTCCCGGTCGACACCACGGTGCAGACGGTGCTCGCCCTCACCGCGCCGGCGAGCAGCAGGAAGGGCCGGACCCTGACCCTCACCGGCACGCTGACCCCCGGAATCGCTCCCGGCACCACGGTCACGGTCACACGTCACGATGCCACCCACCCTGAAGGCGTCTCCCTGGGCGCCGTACCGGTGGCGGCCGACGGCACCTTCACGGCTACGGATGCCCCGGCCAAGGCCGGCGAGGTCCGCTACGTCGTGACGTACGGCGGCGACCCCTGGCACGCCGCCTCCTCGGCTGAGGCGACGGTGAAGATCACCCGCAACTGATTCCCTGCCCGGAGCACACGACGAAGGACCGGTTCACGGGGGCATGCTGCTCCCTTGAACCGGCCCTTGGAACGGCCCGGGATCCGGGCACGGAAGCCGCGGCCGCCTGGCGGTGCTCACAGTCGTTGCGAGCCCTGCGCGAGGATCAGGCGGATGAGGATCGCGCAGACGATGCTGGTGACCAGCCAGCTGTTGCTGGTCAGTCAATCGCGGCACCGCAGACGACGGCACCTGACGACGATCCCCGACCCGCGGGCCTCGTCCCCGCCCGACCTCGTCGTCCGCGACTTCGCTCCCGACTCGGCCGGAGTCGACACCCGCTGGTGCGGTGGCAACCCCTATGTCCCCACGGAGGGATGGCTCCATCTGGCTACCGTCACCGACAGTGCCTCCCGCCAGGTGATCGACTGGGCGACGGCCTATCACCTACGAACCGATCTGGTCGCCGACGCTCTCGCGGCGGCCTGCCGACAGCGTCGCCCCCACCCGGCCGGTGATCTTTCCCTCGGACCACGGCGCCAGTACACCAGCCAGCAATGCGCCACCCTGGCAGGGGTGGTGGTGACGTGGCCCCGAGGTGGGGGCGGTCATATCGTGACGAGTGACTTCGTGATCATGCTTTCGGCGGAGGCGATGATGGCTTCTTGGGTGGTCCGGGGCTTGAGTCCCAGGAGCGTGGCTGTCCTCTCGTTCGATACACGTTTGATGTAGCCGAGGTCCGCGGCGACGGGTTTGAACTCGGGCCTGAACAGTGCGGCGAGCCGGACGACTGTGTTGGGGATGGTGCGGGTGGGGACGTGCCTGGCCGCTTCGCCGAACCGGACCCGGAGGATGCCGCCTATGTCCTTCATCGAGATGGCGGGCTCGCCGCTGGTGACGAGGAAGCGCTCGCCGGCCGCTTCGGGTGCGGTCATGGCCGAGATGTGGGCGGTCGCGACGTCGCGGACGTCGACCACCGGGATGTACATGTTCGGGTAACCGGGCATCTCGCCGTTGAGAATGCGCTGGACGATGTGGTTCGCACCGGAGACCCCGGTGCCCAGCACGGGGCCCATGACTGCCACGGGGCAGATGGTGGTCAGCTCGGTTCGGCCTGGCTCGGTGCGGTTGAACTCCCAGGCTGCCCTTTCGGCGAGGATCTTGCTGCGGCCGTAGGCGTCGACGCCGGGACCGTTCAGGGGCGACCAGTCGTCCTCGGTGAAGACGTGATCGATGCGGCCGTGCCCGAACCCGACGGCGTGGAAGGCAGAGGTCACCACGGTGCGCCGGGCGCCGGCGTCGCGGGCTGCCCGCAGGACCCGCAAGGTGCCCTCACGCGCCGGGGCGACAACCTCGTTGTCGTCCCTCACCTTCCCGGTGTGGACGGGGGAAGCGACGTGCAGGACGTAGTCGATGTCGTGGGCCGTATGCCGGTCCCGGTCCGTCAAACGCCGTCCGGGATGTGGCTGGTCGACGAGCCCACTGTGGAGCCGTCCGGGAGGGTGGTGGCGTATTGCCGGGTCTCGTCGGCGGAGCAGAGAGCTGACCTTGACCGGCAGGTTGCGCGGGTGGTTCAGGGAGCCACTGGGCTCGGTCTGCCGGTCGCCGAGGTCGTGACCCAGGTCGGTTCGGGGCTGGACGGGCGGCGGCGCAAGCTGCACCGGGTGCTGTCCGACCCGAAGGCGGCGGTGATCGTGGTCGAGCATCGTGGCCGACTGGCCCAATTCGGTGTCGAGCATCTTGAGGCGGTCCTGTCGGCGTCCGGGCGGCGGCTGGTCGTCCTCGACCCCGCCGAGACCACCGACGATGACCTGGTGCGGGACATCACCGAGGTGCTCACCTCGATGTGCGCGCGGCTGTACGGGCGGCGGGCGGCGAAGAGCCGGGCGGCCCGTGCAGTGGCTGTGGTGACCGGTGAGGACGCCGGGTGAAGAAGTTCCGGCCGCAGTCGGGGTTCGTGGTGCAGGCGTACCGGTTCGCACTGGATGCGAACGCTGGGCAGGAAGGGGGCTTGCGTTCGCATTGCGGGGCAGCGCGCGCCGCGTACAACTGGGCGGTCGGCTGGGTCGAGGCGTCGTGGTGGCAGCGCAAGGCCGAGGAGTCGTATGGCATTGCCGGGTCGGAGTTGACGGAGTGGCGGTCGTGGTCGCTGCCCGCGCTGCGCAAGGCATTCAATGCCGCCAAGCAGACCGATCCGAGGTTCGCCGCCTGGTGGGAGGAGAACTCCAAGGAGGCGTATTCCACCGGCCTGGCGAACGCTGCGGCCGCGTTCGACAACTACGCGAAGTCGAAGAACGGCAGGCGCAAGGGTGCCCGCATGGGCATGCCGCGGTTCAAGTCGAAACACAGGGCGCGCCTGTCGTGCCGGTTCACCACCGGCACGATCCGCGTCGACACCGACGGCCGGCACATCACCCTGCCCCGCCTCGGCACGATCCGCACCCACGAGCCCACCGCGGGGCTCCTCGCCCGTGTGCAGGACGGAACGGCTCGCATCCTGTCTGCGACCGTCCGGCAGACACGCGGACGCTGGTTCGTCTCCTTCCAGGTCGAGGTGAAGCGCGACCTGGTGCGCGTCGCCCGGCCCGATGTGGCGGTCGGGATCGACCTCGGCGTGAAGACCCTCGCCGTGATGGCCGACAGCACCGGAGAGATCCGCGAAGTGGCCAATCCGAGGCACTTGGACGCTGCGCTGAAGCAGCTGCGCCGCGCCTCCCGTGTCGTCTCCCTCCGCCGGGGTCCCGACCGTAGGACGGGGCAGAAGCCGTCCAAGCGGTGGGAGAAGGCCAACGCTCAGCGGAATAGGGTCCATCACCGGGTGGCGAACCTCCTGCCGATGCCCTGCACAAGCTCACCACCGCCGTGGCCGGCCAGTACGGCACCGTCGTCGTGGAGGACCTCAACGTCGCCGGGATGCTCCGCAACCGGCGGCTTGCCCGCCGGATCGCCGACGCCGGGTTCGGGGAGATCCGCCGCCAGCTCGCCTACAAGATCCGGCGCAACGGCTGCCGCATCCTGGCCGCGAGCCGCTGGTACCCCTCCTCCAAGACCTGTTCCGGCTGCGGCGCGGTGAAAGCCAAACTGCCGCTGCACATCCGGACCTACCAGTGTGACGCCTGCGGCCTGGTCATCGACCGGGACCCCAACGCCGCACGCACCCTCGCCGCCCTCGCAGCAACCGCAGCAACCGCAGCAACTGGTACCGGAGTGGCCGGAAACCAGGACACCACCCCGGTGGCGTCGAAGCCTCGTGGAGCCGACCACAAGACCCGCACCACCCGCCCCCGCCGCAAGGCGGAGGCGGGGCGGGCCGGTGGCGCAACCCTGCCGCACCAGCGACAGACGGAAACGAGAGACCGTCCTCAAACCCAAGCCCCCGACGCTTCGGCAATGTGACGGACCTTCCAGGCCGAAAGACCCGGAATACTGAGAGTCACTGAGGCTCTCAGTAACGGCTGCTTTTGACCCAGCTCATCACCCATCTCGGCGGCAGGGTGATCGGCACGACGTCGACCACGGAGAAGGCCGAGCTGGCGAAGCGCGCCGGGGCGGCTGAGGTGATTCTTTCCTCCGCGGTCGACGATCTCGCGGCCGAGGTGAGGTGGTTCAACGGCGGTCAGGGACTGCCGGTTGTCTTCGACAGCGTTGGCGCGCACACCTTCGATGCGAGCCTCGCCAGCCTGCGAACCCGCGGCCATCTTGTGCTCTTCGGCGCGGCAAGTGGTGCCGTGCCGCCGTTTGATCCGATTCGGCTCGCCCACGGCGGTTCGCTGACCCTGATCCGGCCCAGTCTCGGGGACTTCATCGCCGATCGGTCCGAACTGCTTCGACGGGCCGCCGATGTGTTCGAGTGGGTGCGTTCCAAGGCGCTTGAGGTCACCGTGACGGGCCGCTATGCATTGTCCGAGGCCGCACAGGCCCACAGGGATCTGGAGGCTCGGCGTACCACCGGCAAGCTGCTCGTCGTACCCGATGCGGCCGCTGTGGGACGCCACGAGGAGATGCTGGGCTGATCACGGGTGACGAGGTCGGGGATCTTGGAGACTGAGATGTCGAGGGCATAGCCGACCGTCATCGCCGAGATCCCGGACGGCGTCAGGCACTCAGCAGGCCAAGATCAAGTTCGGGCGGGGTTCCGGTGTGTCCGGGTCGCATCTCTTCAAGATCCCTGAGCCGAGACCTGGCCCGCCCGTCCACAGCCTCCCGTGGCAGAACACCTGGGAAGTGGTCTTCGCGCACGCGGACTGCGAGGCGGCCGTTGAGAGGGGTGCGTCGCAGCCTCGCGCGGCGCATCGAGGACGTTACGGACGACGTGGCATGACAACATTCGGTGCGACCGTCAGGTCTCGGGCTGACGGAGGCGGGCGATGCGCCCATACGTCGCCGTGGGATGACACAGGAGCGGGAACTCTGAGGTCAGGCGCCGTGTGCGGGTCAGTGCGGAGTCCAGCCGGTGACTCGTTCCCAGACGGCGCCGCGGACTGAGCTGACCGGCACGCGTTCCGGTACGCATTGGTCGCAGTGCGGATTGTGGCAGGGGCCGGCGGTCCAGCGAGGGACGTAGACCCCCATGGTCTTGTGGCGTTCCACCACGGCGTCCACCGGCTGCTTGCAGGAGTGGCAGGTGTGTCCGGGCGGGGTGGACGCGTGGGGTTGCTGCTGAGTGTTCATGGCGAGAACTTTACGCCCGTTTTGCCCGTTTTTGAATCCATCTTGGTGTTGTCCGGCCGGGCGGGCTGAGTCTGCCGAGACTTCCCGGTGGGCCTGGTGAATCACAGGGGTTCAGAGGTGCTGGGCGGGTCGGACGGCGGGAGCCGGTCGGACTTGCCGGGTCCGGCTGCGGGAGACTTCCCGTGCTCGGGCGGGGGGCGTAGAAGGCTGAGTGCGATCGACGCGGCGAGGATCGTTGCGATGACGGCCAGGCTGACGAGCGAGGGGATCTCGGGCACGGCGGTGCTGATTGTCTCGTGGGCCGCCTGGAGGACGAGCTTGACCCCGATGAAGGCGAGGATGAGGGCCAGGCCTTTGCTGAGGTAGTGGAAGCGGTCGAGCAGCCCGGCGAGCAGGAAGTACAGGGCGCGCAGACCGAGGATGGCGAAGGCGTTGCTGGTGTAGACGATGAAGGTGTCGTTGCTCACGGCGAGGACGGCAGGGACGCTGTCGACGGCGAATACGAGGTCGGCGGCCTCGATGGCTGCGACGACGGCCAGCAGCGGCGTTGCGACGCGTCGGCCGGCCTCCTTGACGAAGAAGTGGGTGCCCGCGTACTCGTCCCGCACCGGAACGATCTTGCGGAGCAGTCTGACGGCGATGCTCTGGCCCGGGTCGAAGCTGTCGTCCTCCTCCTTGAGGATCTTGTAGGCGCTGTAGAAGAGGATGGCGGCGAAGACGAACAGGACGGCGGTGAAGCGGCTGACCACCGCCACGCCGGCGGCGAGAAAGATGCCGCGGAAGACCAGGGCACCCAGGACGCCGAGGAACAGCACGCGGTGCTGGTAGGCGCGGGGCACTTTGAAGTAGCCGAAGATCAACGCGAAGACGAAGAGGTTGTCGACCGACAGACTCTTCTCCAGCAGCCAGGCTGTTGTGTACTCGACACCGGCGGTTGTTCCGACGACCAGGAACACCACGAGTCCGAAGACGACAGCGAGTCCCACCCACACGCAACTCCATGCTGCGGCTTCACGGAAGCCGATCACATGGGCCTGTCGATGTGCCAGCAGGTCGATCAGCAGCGACACCAGCACAAGGGCGACGAACACAATCCACAGCCACAACGGCACGTCATGCACGGTCAGGCCCCTTCGACTGGATCGGCCGGCGATCTGTCTTCCTTCGAGTCTGGCCCACATCGTGGTGCCTGTCGCGCACGGCCGCCCGGACGGGCCTGGCGCTCCCGGCAGAGGGCGACGGGCGGCCTCGTGCCACGGCAGCGGCGTCGCGCGTTTGACGTTCGGGTGCGGCGGTCAGCCGGGGGAGACGCCCGGTGGAGCGCAGGCCCCGCCGGCGTTCCGTGTGGGCGAGGTCGTCCTGGTCGTGAGGAGGGCCCGTCCGTTGCCCGCGGCCGACGCCGTCGGGTGATGGAGCGCGCCATGGTTCGGCTCCACGACTTTCGCCGGACGGCCTTCGGCGGAGCGCCGCGACGACATTCACGAGGCATTCCTCGTCCACGCCACCCCCCTGACCACCCACAGGCACATCCAGCAAAGCCGGCCGCATCTTGAGGTCCTGCGGCTGGGGGTCGCCCCCTGGGCCATGTCTGCGGCCGAGATCACCCACGTCATGGTTCGCCGCGCCCACAGGTCACAATGGAAGGGCTTCCAATTACTTCAGCTAGGGAAGGCCCGCATCCATGACTGAGGAACTGCCGAGTCGGCACGCGACGCTGGACGAGGTGGCTGCGCTGGCCGGCGTTTCGCGATCGGTGGCTTCCAGGGTGATCAACAACGCCCCCCATGTCAGCCGGGCCAAACGTGAGTCTGTCGAGCGCGCGATCAGGAAACTCGGCTACGTCCCCAACCCGAAGGCACGCGCCCTGGCCACGCGTCAGGCGGGTGCGGCCGCGCTGATCATCTCGCAGGAGGATCCGGAGGTCTTGACCGACCCGTTCTTCGCGCAGGTCATCGCAGGAGTGGCCAGTGCCTTGGAGGACGCTGACCTGCACATGATGCTGTGTGTGGCTGCCACGACGCGTGGCCGGGAGCGGGTGAAGCAGCTGGTGCGCTCCCGTGTCGTGGACGGCGTGATGCTGGTGGCGGTGCACGAGGACGATCCCTTGACGCGGCTTGTCAAGGAGACCCAGCTTCCGGTGGTGTTCGGTGGGCGCCCAGTGGACTTCGAACCACGCTGGTACGTCGACATGGACAATGTCGGCGGCGCCCGGGACGCGACCGATCACCTGCTGTCGCGTCGGCGGACCCGGGTGGTCACGATCTGCGGCCCACTGGACACCGAGGTCGGCGGATCCCGGCATCGCGGCTATCGGGAGGCCATGCTGCTTGCCGGTCTGACGCCCCTCCCGCCCGAGGAAGGCGATTTCACCGAGGCTTCCGGAGCCGCCGCCATGACCCGGCTGCTGGAGAAGCATCCGGATCTGGACGGGGTGTTCGCGGCCAACGACAACATGGCGGTGGGCGCGTTGCGCGCGCTGCGGGCAGCCGGCCGTGCGGTGCCTGAGCAAGTGGCCGTGGTGGGGTTCGACGACCTCGCCGTCGCGCAGATCGCCGATCCCGCACTGACCACCATTCATCAGCCCATACGGGATCTGGGGCGTGAGATGGCCCGGATGCTCGTCGGCGTCATCGCCGGTCGGAACCCCAGCCCGCTGATCCTGCCCACCCATCTGGTGAAGCGCTCCAGTACCTGACAGCGCCCAACGCGCCTTCCGGAAGACGGGCGGCCGGGGCGAGAAGGCGCAGGCAGGTGAACAGGGTGAATGGTGCGCGGTCGGCAACCGTTGGCCGTCGGGGGCCGGGGCGGGGAGGGAACTCCGGTTGCCTGCCGGAAGGCGGGCCGCGCACCACCGTTCATGGGCGATCGCCGGGGGAGAGGCTCCAGGCCGGATGGCTGTCCGTTCGGCCCACCGGGGATCCGCTCATCCCTTGACGGCTCCCTGCATGATGCCGCCGACGATCTGCCTGCCGAGCAGGCCGAAGACGACCAGGACGGGGAGGGTGCCGAGCAGGGTTCCCGCCATGACGACGGACTGGTCCTGGACGTAGCCGCCGCCGAGCTGGCGCAGTGCCACCTGCACGGTGGGCTCCTGGGAGGAGAGCGCGATGATCGGCCAGAAGAAGTCGTTCCAGGCTGTCATGAACGTGAGGAGCGCGAGGACCGCCATCGCGGGACGCGCGATGGGCACCACGATCGTCCAGAAGATCCGAGCGGTGGAGGCGCCGTCGACGCGGGCGGCCTCGATGAGTTCGTCGGGCAGTGACTGCGCGATGTACTGCCGCATGAAGAACACTCCGAAGGCGGAGACGAGGCTGGGCAGGATCACCGCCTGCAGCTGATTGGCCCACTCCAGCTGTGCGATCACCATGAACAGTGGGATCACGCCGAGCTGCGGCGGGATCATCATGGTGCCCACGGTGAATGCGAGCAGCGCGTTACGGCCCTTGAAACGAAGCTTGGCGAAGGCGAAACCGGCGAGGGTGGAACACAGGACGGTCCCGACGGTGACGGAGCTGGACACGATCAGGGAGTTGACCAGCGCCTTGCCGATGTCGGCCTGTTCCAGGGCCAGTTGGAAGTTGTGCAGAAGGTTCGGCCCGGGCAGGAGGTTCGGCGGGACTTTCGCGATGTCGGCGTTGGACCGGCTGGCTGCGACGATCGTGTAGTAGAAGGGGAAGGCCGAGACCAGCACGGCCAGGATCAGGAACGCGTACGTGAGGCGTCCGCCGTTCATGGTGCGTCCTGCCCGGCGCCGCCGGTGGGGGCGGGTGCCGGTCTGCCCGACCGGTGGTGCGGAGCGCGCGGTTTCGGGATCGGTGAAGGTGGTCACTGGCCGGCCTCCTTGGCGGTGCGGCGGCGCGCGATCAGGGTGTTGACCCCGACGAGCACCAGGATGAGCAGGAACATCACCCAGGCGATGGCCGCTGCCCGCCCCAGGTGGTAGAAGGACCAGCCCTGTTCGTACATGTACAGGCCGAGCGTCTGGTACTGGTGCGAGACGCCGCCGCCGGGGCTGCCCTCGAACAGCAGTGGTTCGCCGAAGAGTTGGGTGGCGCCGATGGTCGACATGATCACCGAGAAGACGATGGTGGGGCGCAACCCCGGCAGTGTGACGTGCAGGAACTGCCGCCAGCGGGAGGCGCCGTCCATTTCGGCGGCCTCGTACAGGTCGCTGGGAATGGACTGCATGCCGGCCAGGAAGATCAGCGCGTTGTAGCCGGTCCAGCGCCAGACGACGATGCAGGAGATGGCGATCTGGGAAGTGAGGGTCCCCGTCTGCCAGTCCACCGGACCCACACCGATCAGCCCGATGACGTAGTTGATCAGGCCGAAGTCGTGTCCGAAGAGCTGGGCGAAGACCAGTGTCGCGGCGGCCACGGAGGTGGCGTACGGCATCAGCATCATGGTTCGGAAGAAGGTGCGACCGCGCAGCTTGTAGTTGAGCAGGTGGGCAAGGCCCAGAGCGATCAGGAGCTGAGGGACGGTGGAGAGCACCCCGAGGGTGAAGGTGTTGCGCAGCGCGCCCCAGAAGAACGGGTCCGTGAAGATGGCGGTGTAGTTGCCGAAGCCGCGCCATTCCATGTCACCGGGGGTCTGCAGCTCGATCCGGTACAGCGAGATGAATGCGGTGTAGACCAGGGGAAACAGCCCGAAGGCTCCGAACAACACGAAGAACGGGGCGACGTAGGTGTACGGCGACAGGGTGCGCCAGGTACGGCGCCCAGGGTGATGGTGCGGTCTGCGCGGCGCGGCAGTGGGCGGCGCCGGGGCGGTGAGGGTCACGGGGCGGCCCTTCAGATGGGTGATGAGACGGGTGAGCGGGGCAGGGGGCGCAGGGCGGCTGCCAGTTGCGGCTTGACCGCGCGGAACGGGCGAGGCGCCGGACGGGGAGGAGCCGGGGACCGGGCTGGGGCGGGGGAAGACCGGCCCCCGGCCCTGGTCAGCCGATGGCGTTGTCGATGCCCTTCTCGGCGTGTTCCCAGGCCGTGTCCGGCGAGGTGCCCTTCTTCTCCACCTCGAACAGCGCTGCGGCGAACTGCTCCTGGATGTCCATGTCGTGGACACCGAGCACCTGCACCGGCGCCTCCTTGGCGGCGTCACCGAAGATCTTGCCGATGGGGGCGTTCGAGAAGTAGGGGTCCTTCGTGTCCGCGACCGCCGCGATGGCGGGCACGCTGGAGGGGAAGTTCCCGATCTTGTTGAACAGCTTGGCCTGCTGCTCGGGGGCGGTCAGCCACTCGATGAGCTCGTAGGCCTCCTTCTTGTGCTGGGCCGCCTTGGGGATGGACAGGTACGCCCCGCCCCAGTTGCCCGCGCGGCCGGGCATCTCGGCCACGTCCCACTTGCCCTTGCCGGCGTCACCTGCCTGGCCCTTGATGTAGCCGAGCATCCACGCCGGGCACGGCAGGGTGGCGAAGGAACCCTGTGCGAAGGCCTGGTTCCAGGGCGCCGTCCACTGGGCCAGCTCCGCGCTCAGGCCCGCCTTCTCGGCCGCGAGGGACAGGTCCCAGGCCTCCTTGACGGCCGGACTGCTGTCGTAGATGAGCTCGCCGGAGGCGTCGTAGTAGCGCTCCTCGTACTGGCCGGCGACGTTGGTGTAGATGCTGCGGACGCTGTCGATCCAGGCGCTCTTGGCGGGGGCATTCCTCATGTACTGCTCGCCGAGGTCCAGGTAGCCGTCCCAGGTGGACCACTTCTCGGCGAGTTCCACGCGGTCGGTGGGCAGTCCGGCCTTCTTGAGCAGGTCCGTGCGGTAGCAGATGGCGCCGGGGCCGGTATCCGTACCCAGGCCCATGACCTGGCCACTCCTGGTGGTCGCGGCACCCCACTTGGCGTCGGTGAAGTTGCCCTTGAGCTTCGCCGCCCCGTATTGGCTCAGGTCCTCGAACTTGTCGCTCTGCTGCTGTGCCACCGAGGCGATCCGTCCGACCTCCACGGCCTGGACGTCGGCGAGGCCCCCGCCACCGGCGAGGCGGGTCTGGAGCGCGTTCCAGTAGCTGCCCTCTTCCTGGGTATCGGTCTGCTTGATGGTGATGTTCGGGTGGAGCTTCTCGTACTCCTTGTAGAGCCCGGCTTCCTTGTAGCCGAACGTGCCGAACAGGTCGACGGTGAGTGTGACTTCGCCGTTGGCGCCCTGCGAATCGGTCGAGCCGGATCCGCAGGCGACGAGCAGAGATCCGGCCACTGCCACGGTCCCCAGGCGTATCAGGGTCCTTCTTGTGGTTTTTGCGATGGACATGGGAAGCCTCCTCAGGCTTTGTCCCGAAAATTTGGAAGCGCTTCCACTCGACTCCGGGCGAGGGTCCCGCCTGGAGTCGCATCGTCATGGCTAGAAGACATATCGCTGCGCAGTGTGGAAGACGTGCATCAGATGGCGAGTTGGATTTCGCTACGTCGAACAGGGGTCTCCAGGACGTGCGAGGGTGGCGGCCGACCTCCTATCGGCTGCGGGTCGCACCTGCGGCGTCGCGGAGCCACAGGGCGCTCTGCTTGGGGGTGCGGCGCTGGGTCTCGTAGTCGACGTGCACGATGCCGAAGCGCTTGTCGTAGCCGTAGGCCCACTCGAAGTTGTCCATCAGGGACCAGGCGAAGAAGCCCCGTACGTCCGCGCCGGCTTCGCGGGCCCGGCCCACCGCGGTGAGGTGGTCGGCCAGGTAGGCGGTGCGGTCGATGTCCTGGATGCTGCCGTCGGCATCGGCGGCATGCACGCTGTCGTCGAAGGCCGCGCCGTTCTCCGTGATGTAGAGCGGGATGCCGGGGTAATCGCGGCTGATGCGGGTGAGCAGGTCGGTCATGCCCTGCGGGTGGATCTCCCAGGGCATGGCGGTCACCGGCCGGTCGGGCCGGGGGACCGTGACCGGCCGGCCCGGACCGTCACCTGCCGCCACGACATCGCTGAAGTAGTAGTTGATCCCCAGGAAGTCCAGGGGCTGGGCGATGGTGTCCAGGTCCCCGGCCTCGACCGGCAGGCTCGCACCGAGCCGGGCCAGATCCTCAACCACGTCCTGCGGATACTCCCCACGCAGGACCGGGTCTAGGTAGATGCGTGCGCCCATTCCGTCCGCATGGCGGGTGGCGTCGAGATCGGCGGGCTCGGTGGAGGCCGGATAGACCTGGGCCGGGTTGAAGGTGATGCCGACCTGTGCGGGCGTGGGCACCACCGAGCGGATGCGCCGGACGGCCAGGCCGTGTCCGAGGTGCAGATGGTGCACGGCGCGGATGGCCGCCCGGAAGTCCTGGCGGCCCGGTGCGTGGCAGCCGACGTGGTAGCCGAGTATGGCGGAGCAGAAGGGCTCGTTGAGAGTGATCCAGTGCTGCACCCGGTCACCGAGCCTTCCCGCCGCGAGTTCCGCGTAGTCGGCGAAGCGGTGGGCGGTGTCGCGCTCGGGCCAGCCTCCGGCATCCTCCAGTGCCTGTGGCAGGTCCCAGTGGTAGAGCGTCGCCCAGGGGGTGATGCCGCGGGCGAGCAACTCGTCCACCAGGCGGTCGTAGAAGTCGAGGCCCTTGCCGTTGGCCGGCCCTCGTCCGCCGGGCTGGACGCGGGGCCAGGACAGCGAGAATCGATAGGCGTCCAGGCCCAGATCGGCGATCAGCCGGACGTCGTCGGGCATCCGGTGGTAGTGGTCGCACGCCGTGTTGCCGTGGTCGCCGTTGGCGATCGCACCAGGGGTGCGGCTGAAGGTGTCCCAGATCGACGGCGTGCGCCCGTCGGCGTCAACGGCACCTTCGATCTGGTAGGCCGAAGTTGCCACGCCCCAGACGAAGTCGGCCGGCAGGCCGGGAATGTTGAGCGTGGGCAGGGGCAGGCCGGAGTCGGCAGGCTGCGGATCGATGCTCATGATGTGCTTCTCCAGCGGCGGTGAGACAGGAATGGGCCGCCACGTTGGCGAGTGCGGGAGGCTTTCATTTGGGAGCGCTCCCAAGAAGATGGAGTGAGGCTTTTCCTTTGTCAAGGGCCCGTGCAAGGGTCCACAACTCCGGCATCCTCGACTGCGTGAGGGCAGGCCATGGCTCTGAACTGCATATTTTGAGCCTTTGCAGGTGGGTGCGGCTTGGCCTGGTGTTGCTGGCATCGCTCGCCTGCCCTGTTCGCCTCTTGGTGCCACAAGGTCGTTTGCGCATGTATTGGGAGCGCTACCAGTCGAACCTGGCGCAGATCACGCGGCACTTGACCGAGCGCCTCGACCGGTCCGGCGAGTGCGGCACCACGGGCATCCAGGCCGACGCGTACGACCCCCAGGAACGAGATGGTGAACGGCGTTCGGCAGCGGGGCCGCTCGACCAGCCTTCGTATGGGCGGTCGAGCGGCCCGCAACTGCTACCAGCCGGTGTTGAACGTGAGCGCGGGCTTCGCGTTCTTGGCCAGGGTGTGCGCGAAATCCGGCCACCAGGCGCCGGCCGCCGGGTCCTCGATTCCGTATTCCGGGTCGATGGGGCCTGCTGTACCTCGACGGCAGCTGCCGTCCGACTCGCCGATCGTCTTCACGTACAGGTACGCGTCGGCCAGCGGCTGGCCGGTGTTGGCGGTGGGCCGGGCGCCGACACCGCGTCCGGGGGCGTTGCACCAGGGCTCGGCATCGGTGTATTTGCCCACCGGAGGTATCCAGGCGCCGAGACCGTTGCGACTGTTGTCGAGGACGTAGTGCGACAGGTCCTTGACCGGCGGGCGGCCCACGGCCCCGTCGAACCAGGCGTCGACCCACTTCCATGTGGATGGGTCGTAGAAGTCCACCGAGTTGCCGGGCTGCCCGTCGTTGGGGGCGGCCGGCGAGTAGTACTGGCTGGCGCAGGTGTCGGTCCCGCCGCGAGCCTCCTCCGGCCCCTCGGTTGCGTACCAGACACACTTGGAGACCCAGGTGGCGTACCGGTTGAGCTGGTCGGTGGGCTGGTAGTTGGAAACGTTCAGGGCGAAGCCCTGGGTTTTGGCCAGGTCGGCCTTGATCAGCCGCCCTGCCAATTCGCCCCCCGGCTGCCAGTTGCTGCTGCCTCCGTCGAGGTACACGGATGTCTTGGGCTTGGACACGACGATGTCCACTGCGGTGCGGATGTTGGCGTACCGCTCATCGGTGCGAGTGCCGTCCGCGTCACCCTCGGGGCAGTCCTTCGGCAGCAGGGCCAGGCCGTCGGGCTCGACGATGACCACGGCGCGTCCGGCGCCAATGCCGTCGGCCACGCCCTGGACCCAGGCGCGGTACTCCTCGGGGCTGTCCGCGCCGCCGGACGAGTAGAAGCTGCAGTCGCGCCCGGTGACGTTGTATATGACAAAGACCGGGACGGTGCCCGTGGCCCGGGCCGCCCGCATCTTCTTGCGAACGACCTCTTCAATCTCGGCCGGTGTGCCGTAGTCGAGCCAGATCGCCTGTGGCCAGGTGGCCAGTTGGGCCATCCGCAGGGCATCGTCGACCTTGCCGGCCTTGAGGTCGGCAGCAGCCTGCTGGGCAGCGCCGGCCTCGGGGTCGACGTAGAAGCGAGTGTTCCTGGGCAACGTGTGGTCGGGCGCCGAAGCGTTCGGCGCGGCAGTGGCCTCTCCTCCTCCGCCGAGGGCGCCGGCGGTGAGGGCCGCGCAGGCAACCGGGATGAGCAACCGTCGCACTCTGCTCATGAATTGAGGCTCCTTCGTTGGTGTGCCGGTGCAAGGTCCGGGTTTGGATGCGCTCGGGGTGAAGCGTCGGCTGTGCGGCCCCGAGGCGGCGCACTCCGCACAGCGCAAGCTGCTGCGTGGTCATCAGTGCTCGTAGGGGGAGGCGCGCACCTCGCACGACCATGGTTGGGAGCGCTTCCAGTTCAAGGTTTGAACACACTGCCTTCGTGAGCACATGCTGGAACCCGTGCTCCAGGCGTGTCAATAGCTACTCCGTCGTCTGTCGCCTCGGCTCTGTGAAGAGCCAGAACCGTTCGGTATCGATCCCAGAGTGGGGTCAGGCTGACGTGAACCGCGCTCGCGCCTGGCATCGCGGAGTGAACGGATGGTTTCCTCCGTGCTCCATGGAGTGTCTCCAATCTCTTGTCGGCTTAGTTGAGCGCTGCTACTTTCTGGAAGCGGTCCCAAAACTTCCGCTCGCGGCGCGCCACCCATGCGCCGAACGCACATGCCGAGGCGTTGTCCGGTTGTCACGCTGCGACCTTCACGCCATCGGCATGCGCGCCACCCGCGTCTCCTGGTCCTTCAGCCAGTGGTGCAGGGAGGACTGAGGTCGAGCGGCTCTGCCCAGCACAACAGGTGTCCATCCCCCGCACGGCTGTGCCGCCGGTGGACGCCGAGCCTGTCCCCGCACACGGATTTCACGGCACGAGCAGCCTCGGACCACGGCTACCAAAGCTGATTCGTCGGTCGACCTTGCTGACGGCCGACGCGCTTGGCCCGCGGCCCCCGATGCCGCTCGTACCCCTAAGGAGGCCGAAATGGAATCTCGCACGACAGCTCACCGGTTCCGCAAGTATCGCTGGCTGCTCACCCCCCTCGCAGCCCTCACGTTGATCTTCAACCCGATAGCCACCCCCGCGCACGCCGTCGGCGGCAGCTTCGTCGACAACTTCAACTCCTACGACACCGGCCGCTGGCACAAGGCCGACGGCTGGTCCAACGGCGGCATGTTCAACGTCGGCTGGCGCGCGGACCACGTCTGGTTCAACGGCGGCGTCATGGGCCAGAACCTCGACACCGCGACCTGCCCCGCCGGCTGTTCCGGCAAGCCCTACGCTTCCGGCGAGTACCGCACCAACGATCTGTACTCGTACGGCCGGTTCGAGGCCCGGCTCCAGGCGGTCAAGCGCGAAGGCACCGTCACCGGGTTCTTCACCTACACCGGCCCGAGCGACGGCCAGCCCTGGGACGAGATCGACGTCGAAATCCTCGGCAAGAACACGACTCAGATGCAGACCAACTACTTCACCAATGGTGTCGGCGGCCACGAGACCATCATCAACCTCGGGTTCGACGCCTCCGCCGGGTACCACGACTACGCCATCGAGTGGTGGAACCAGGGCACCATCAACTGGTTCGTGGACGGCAGGCTCGTCCACCAGGAGAACGGCTCGCGTGGTCCGCTCCCCACCCACCCGATGCGCATCATGGCCAACCTGTGGCCGGGCACCGGCGTCAACGGTTGGCTCGGCCCGTTCACCTACCCCGGCACCCCGCTCACAGCCCGCTACGACTGGATGAAGTACACCCAGTACTGATTCAGGGAAAGGAACGAAGCCGGCGCAGGACGCCATCTTCTGCGCCGGCCTCGTATCCGCAAGGTCCGGCCGACTCGGAGAGGCATGCAGGTGCCTGCGTCAGCGCCCTGACCGGGCCATGTTGCACGGTCAGGGAAGCCCAGAGACCAACTGCCGCGACCTGCCTGGCCGGAGTATCCGGTGGAACTGGCCGGTCGTGGCCATGCGATGCCGGGCGAGCGCGGTGAGGATCCGCTGGCGCAGCGGCTGGGCGGGTTGCAGGCCGACGCGGCCGCCGCCGCACCGAAGGCAGGACGGGGCATTGAGCAAGAGGCAACCTGCAGCGCCCGGTCCGGTTCCCGGTCATGAGGCCCCGACCAGGGGCGCGACGCAGGAACACCCGCCTGATCGGGCCTCCCCGGTCGGGTTCTACGAGTCCGACCACGCGAGGAGCCGGGGGATCAGCGATACGTGCGGTCGAGAGCCGGGCAGTACAACGGGCTGGAACGCAGCGGGCGAGTGCCGCATCAGGCAACCTTCGTCCGGTGGCCGTTGGCCTGCCTGGATCGAATACCTGATGATTGAGCACATGACGCATGGCTTGTCCGTGTCCGGGTCGACAACGCGCCCTGGGCCGCCCCACCTGTTCGGTCTGACGGAGCCGGCGGACCGTCCCGGTAACGTGACCGAGAACTTCTGGGCCGGGCTGCTGGAGGTCGGCTGTGCGGCGCGGCTGCGGTCCAAGGACGGCCGGACTCGATTCCAGCTGCGCTACTACGGGGAGCTGCTCGATGGGCTGATCGTCGGTGACGACCTGCCCGCGCAGGTGTACGCGGTCACCGAGTCGGGACAGCGGATTCTGCTCTTCGATGGCGCGGTGCATGGCTATGAGGCGATGTTCTGTGAGAGCTGGCAGGCGGACCGACTCCGTACCCGCCGAGCCGAACAGGTCTATGTCGATGCTGACGGCGAGGACACCTTCGAGCTGGTGGTCTGGGTCGGCTACAACATCGACTGGGACGATGAGCGGCAGTCCTTCGCAGACGCTGACGATCCCGACCTGGTCACGCTCATCGATGGTCGCCGTATTCCGTTCGAGGTCGCCCGGCACGCCGCCTTCGACGCAGTGTCGATCTTCGCCACGAACATGCGGGGCCGGGCCACCGACGTCGTGTCGGAGGAACTGGCCTGAGCGGTGCCTACGGCGGGCCCTTCACCCGCGGGCAGATCTCCTTCCTGATGGGAGCCGAACCCTTCCGCGCCGATCCGCATCTCGCTGTCGGACGGCAGGACTTCGCCGATGGGGCCGGCACCGGCACGCTGAACCCGTCCTCGCACCGGACGGCGACGGTGTCGAGACGCGGCCACTGCTGTTGGAACGATGGCGAGCGTTCGCGTCCGCTGGCGAGCCGTCCACCGCCACAGCCGGCGGCTCGACCAGCCCCGACTGTCGCATAGCTGATCAGCAGGCCTTCACCCCTCCCGGCAACGGGCGTGCAGAGGGCGCTCACATGTCGGGTTAGCGGGTGAGTGTCTCAAAGCCGACATCCCCGCAGTACTGCACCACATGCCCTTCCGCGTTGCCGTCACCGTTGCTTATCGCCAGAACCGTCTCTTCTTCCAAGGTCTGGCCTCCTCTCACGGTTTCATCCCGCAGCGGTCGCATCGCCAGGAGGACGCCGTCAGCGGCGAGTTCGGCCTCCTCGGCCTCCGGTGACTCAGGCACGGCTGTGCGGCCGGCATCGCGCGCCGTCTGCCACACCCCCAGCTGCAGGCAGTAGCTCTTTTGTAGCTCCGTCAGCAACTCCTCGTCCTTGCCTTCGGACGAGGAACACCCCACCACCACGAACAGGGCAAGGAAGGGGACGGCCGTCCTGAGCTTGCGCACCGCGTTGCTCCCACTGAATCGGCTGTGTTTGCCCCCGCCCTCAGGCAACTCGCGCAGCACGATACCTGTATGGGGCACCTTGCATGGGTCGGGGAGTTCGCGGCAACGTACATGCCCGAGCGAGACGAGAGACCGTGCATGAGCTGAGACCCGCTGACCGGGGACTTCTCGCCGCACTGGAGTAGTTCCTGGGCAGCTCGGCCGGGCAGTGCCAGCCACCGTCACGAGGCTGACCAGGAGTGGGACCTGTCGCAGGCCGACTCGAAGGAGCTGATCGGGCGGGCGAAGAGGCTACGGGAGTCTACCGAGTCGTGTGCCGACATCGTGCGCGACTGCCGTCGACACGGCATGCGCGATCCGGCGCCCTCATCGAGAAGGGTCTCGCCGAACGACGTGAAGAACCCGGCACAACGCGCTACTTCAACCGACCCGCAACTCCCGACAGTTGCTCACGGAACCACGGGATCCGACTGGTCGAGGACAGCCTCGACATCGAGACCTGTGAAGGAGCGGCGACCATCAGCCTGGAACTGGTGACACCACGCCGTCGTTCGACTCCGTCCTGATCGCTCTCGGGGGCGGGGCGCCGGCAACCGGCGTGGGTCATGTGGTGAAGGCCTTGGCGCCCGCAGTCGAGGTGATCTGCGTCCAGCCGCTGGGCGCAACGGCGTTGACGCACTTGTGGCGCCAAAGACGTGTCGTCACCACTGACTCGACCAACACCATCGCCGACGGCGCTGCCGGCCGATGTCCCATCCCGGCAGTCCTGGGGACCTCCTCGTGGTTGCAGACGACGCCGTCCGGGTCCAGGAGACGTCGATCACCGCCGATATGCGGATGCTCCTCGACCACGCCGGCCTCGTCGTGGAGCCGTCGGCCGCGCTCGGCATCGCGGCGATCCTTGAAGACCGTGACCGCTTCGCCGGCCGACATGTAGTGACCTGGTCAGCCGGGGTGGGGGCGGGCTCGTGCCGGGCCGGCCTGGCGGTGCTGGGGTGCGTTCAGGTGGTGGGGGTGTCGCGGTTGTCGCGGTGTGCGAGGACGTCGGCCATGTGTGCCTGCGCCCAGTCTCTGAGGCCGCGGGTCATGCGGTGGAGTGACAGGCCGAGGTCGGTGAGTTCGTACGTGACGGTGACGGGGACGGTTGGTGTGACGGTGCGGGTGAGGAGGCCGTCGTGTTCCAGTGACCGTAGTGTCTGGGTCAGCATTTTCTGGCTGGCCCCGGCCAGGAGGCGGGCGATCTCGGAGTAGCGCATCGCTTTCGGGGTGTCCGCGCGTGCGGGGCCGGAGGGTTGGGGGTCGTGGTCGCCGCCCAGCGCGCAAAGGATCAGTACAACCCATTTATCCGAGATTCGGTCGAGGAGTTGCCGACTCGGGCATTCCGCCAGGAAGGCGTTGAACTCCATCTTGGCCTGGGCCCTCTTCTGGGCCGCTGTCATCGCTTTCACTGATCGGACCTTTCACCGTTGGGTGGCTTACGCACTCCCAAGTGCCTACTTCCCCACGAGAAGTATCTCTCCGAGGGTGGTGCAGGAACGCGGCATGCGTCACCCCTCTCAAGTGCACGGCGAAAGGCACCGTCATGAGTAATTCCTCCCTCTCCCTTCCCGGCGGCACCTGGATGCTGGGTGACCTGACCGTGACCCGGTTCGGCTACGGCGCCATGCAACTGGCCGGCCCGTGGGTGATGGGCCCGCCGGCCGATCGCGAGGGTGCCCTGGCCGTTCTGCGTGAGGCAGTCGCCCTCGGTGTTACCCACATCGACACCAGCGACGCCTACGGGCCGCGCGTCACCAACGAGTTGATCCGCGAGGCACTGCACCCCTATCCCAGCTCGCTGCACATCGTGACCAAGGTGGGCGCGACACGGGACGCGCAGGGCGGCTGGCCTCTCGCCCGACGGCCCGAAGATCTGCGCCGCCAGGTCCACGAGAACCTCGCCTCCCTGCGGCTCGACGTACTGGACCTGGTCAACCTCCGGCTCGGCAACGCCGAAGGCCCTCAGCCCGGCTCGCTCGCCGAGGCCTTCGGGGCGCTCGTCGAACTCCAGCAGCAGGGCCTCGTCCGCCACCTCGGGGTCAGCAACGCCACCGACGAGCAGGTCGCCGAGGCGCAGGGCATCGCGCCGATCGTGTGCGTGCAGAACATGTACAACCTCGCCCACCGCCACGACGACAAGCTCATCGACCGGCTCTCCGACGACGGCGTCGCATACGTGCCCTTCTTCCCCCTCGGGGGCTTCACCCCGCTGCAGTCCTCGGCGCTCTCGCGGGTCGCCGCCCGACTGGGGGCGACACCGATGTCCGTCGCCCTGGCCTGGCTGCTGCAGCGGTCCCCGAACATCCTGCTCATCCCCGGCACGTCATCGACGGCGCACCTGCGCGAGAACATCGCCGGCGCGCGGCTCACCCTTTCCGATGAGGACTTGACCGAACTGGACGGCATCGGCCGCTGAACGGCCCAGAAGCGATCGGACCGGGAAGACCGGCACGGCGGCCCCGGTGACGGCGAGTGTCGAGGAAACCGTCGCCTGACTCCAGGACGCCCCTGTTCCAAGGGGTCGGACAATGACTCAGCGACGAAGCGGCGGCGGGCCGCATTCGCGACCTGCCGCCACTGCTGCTCCTTCAGCAGACGATGAGCCCCCTCACCCTGCACCTCCTCCTTCGCCCGGCAGGGGAGCAGGTACCCGACGTGCCGTATCCGCCCATCGCAGGGGTGTGCGACACCAACCTGAACCGCTCGGGGATCGGCGCAGGCGCCACCAACCCCGAGCGGTGCGTACCGTCAGCCGTAGTTGATCCAGGCGCGGGTGGCGCCGTTCTGAGGGTCGACGTCGAGGTAGTCGGCACGGCCGTCGTTGTTGAGGTCGGCGAAGTGGATACGTGCACCGTCGACGCCGACTCCGCTGGCGATGCTCCCGCCCGGGTACCACAGCCAGTCGCTGCCGACAGGTTGGGTGGGGTTGGGTCCGCCGTTCTGCCAGACCTGGGCGGAGCTGTCGTAGTTCACGCCGTCGCCGCTGCCCAGGAGGACGTAGTCGGCGGAGCGTCGCCCGTACAGTGGCGCGAAGCGAACCCGAGTACCCGTCGCGCCGACACCGCCGGCGATGGTTCCTTGTGGGTACCACGCCCAGTCGCTGCCGGTGGGTTCTTTGGGGTCGGGGTTGGGTCCGCCGTTGAGCCAGGCCTGGACGGAGCTGTCGTCGTTGAGTTTGAGGTAGTCGGCGCGGCCGTCGCCGTTGATGTCTGCGAAGCGGATGTGGCTGCCTGTCGTGCCGACGCCGCCGGCGATGGTTCCTTGTGGGTACCACGCCCAGTCGCTGCCGGTGGGTTCTTTGGGGTCGGGGTTGGGTCCGCCGTTGAGCCAGGCCTGGACGGAGCTGTCGTCGTTGAGTTTGAGGTAGTCGGCGCGGCCGTCGCCGTTGATGTCCGCGAACCGGGTGTGGCTGCCTGTCGCGCCGACACCGCCGGCGATGGTCCCTTGCGGGAACCACCCCTTGACAGGCCCCCCGACCGGTCCGTCGCCCCCGCCGGGTCCCGCCAGCCAGCCGTCATCGGCCGCATGGAGGAGCCCGTCGTAGAACGCCGCCGCCATCTTCTCGTAGCCGCGGTTGTCAGGGTGCAGGCCGTCGGCCAGATTGGCGGTGCTGACCGCGTCCATCCGGACCAGCCGGACGTGCTTGCCCGCCGCCCGCCGGGCCTCCACGACACCGGGTATTGCCGCGTTGTACCTGGCGATCCGGGCGTTGGTCTCCGGGAACGAGGACGGCACGATGGTCGAGACGAGCAGCGTCACTTCGGGGTCATACCGAAGGATCTGATCGATCAGACTGCCGAGCCGGGCCGGCGCGCCGTCGGGGTCGACGTTGTTGCTCATGTCGTTGGTGCCGATGTGCAGCAGCACCACGTTGGGCCGGTACGTCGTCAGAACGGAGTCCGCGATGCCGGCGATGTCCCCGATCAGCCAGCCAGGATGCCCCTCGTGGGAGTTGGGCGAAATCGCGGGCCCGGACCACTGCGAGCCGACGTATTCCACCTCGCCCTCCTCGTTCAGCGCCCTGAACAGCGTGGACCGGTACCCGGCTCCACTGGTGCTGCCCGTGCCGTAGGTGATGGAGTCGCCCAGCGGCATGATCCGCACGTCTACGTTCCTGGTGCCGCCCCCGCCAACGACCCAGCGGACGGCTTCGGTCACCCGCTCGGCCACGTTGCCGTTGCGCAATACGTTCGCGACGGCTGCGAGCGGGTCCCCCCAGGCCCCGAACTTCGACGCCAATTCGCGCAGGAAGTTCTGGATATTGAGGATCAGGGAGGTGGATCCGACCGTCACGAAATTCAGGAGCCAACCGCCGGTTCCGCCCAGGGCCGCACCTGCCATCGCGCTGCCCAGCGCGGAACCCCACACCTCCGCGTCGATCGGCTTGTGCTCCAGGACGGCATTGAGCAGCTCACCGACACCCCCTGTCACGGCTCCGCCCACGGCGCCGCAGACCGCTCCGAGGATGGCCGCGCTCGCGTTCAGGACGAGCATGCACAGTGCGCTGGCCGCGAGCCCGGAGGCGCCGGCAGCCAGGCCGGCGACAAGCTTCTTCCACCAACCGTCCACAAAGCCTGCAGCGGCGATGTCGCTGGCCGGCACGACGAACACCAGGCTGTCACCGACGATCTGCACGCTGCCGTCGTAGTCGATGCTGTCGCCCGGCTGCTGGTAGTAGCCGATGCTGTTCCGTTCGGTCTGCAGCGTGAGGGAATCGCCGAGGGAGAGCCCGTTGGCCTGGTCCCTGCGGGTGGTGTCGACCAGTTGTTGCATCAGCTCGTGCAGCTGCTCCGGCCGGTCCCCGGGATTGAAGTCAAGAGCCGCCACCAGGTCGTCGTCACCACGCGCCAGATCGCGGAGGCCTCCTGCGTCGCGGGCGCAACCGATGCGCAGGCCGGCAGTGCCCTCCTCCACCGGCGTCGTGGCGAAGGACGTGGCGTGGGCCGAGCACCCCGGGGCATCCGCCGCAGCGGCTTCCTGCGCGACACCGGGCAGCGCGGCTGCAGCGATCATCACCGCGACCGCGAGGACCAGAGTAAAGAGGCCATATCCCCCCGAGGGCTTCCGTCTTGCCGGAGATAATGCACATGCGTTGCTTCGCATGACTGCTCCTTCTGTTCGCGGGGCGGCAGGCCGCCGAGCAGATCGACACGGGCAGGGCCAGGGTCCCGGAACAGCGGAGGTTTGCCGGGGCCCTACGGCAGGAAGATGAGGCGCTCGCCGGCCTGGTTGCCCTTCCATCCGCGAAATCCGGGCCGGGCTGGTCGCGGCGGTACGTGCGCGACGGCGCGCCCCGGCGCCGCCGCCTTTCGCCTTCGATCTGCCGCTCCTGACGGGCGCGATCCGTCAGGACACCGGCTGCCTGCCAAGGACTCGGTGACCATCCCGCTGCGGTGGTCGGCTCCGATGAGGGAGGCGGGGCATGAAGAACGGGAGACCGATTTCCTCGGCGACGGCTTCCATGCCGGTCGTGAACTCGCCGTCTTCACTAGGTTGAACCGGGTCACGTAACAGGTCAGGCGCTGCCCGTTCGCGAACGACGCGCCCGCGCCCGCCAGCTCCACCGCGGTGTTGCCGTGAGTAGTCCCGGTGTCCACGGCGACGTGGTGGCGGGGGACCGGCTGGAGCATGCCTTGCGGCGTGAAGTACTGGACGGGCACATGGTTTCCCTCCTCCGCATTAGGTATCCGGAAGATACTTAGTAGAGGAAGGACACTTCAACGAGACCAGGTTTCGCCATGGATACCCCCGACGAACTCCGCATCAATGCGCCCCACCGCGAACTCCTCGACCAGATCCTCGACAAGTGGTCGCTGAGCGTCCTCAACGAACTCTGCGAACGCCCCTGCCGTTTCAACGAACTCCGCCGGGCCATCCCCCAGGTCACACAGAAGTCGCTGACGGCGACACTGCGGCGCCTCGAACGCAACGGTGTGATCGAGCGCGAGATCGCCTCCACCCGCCCCGTGGCGGTCCGGTACCGGATCACCCCACTCGGCAAAACCCTGCGGCACCCCATCGACGTACTCCTGGAGTGGGCCTCGCAGAACATGCCCGCCGTCGAACGCGCACGCGAAGCATTCGAGACGCGCGAAGAGGAGGAGGCCGACTACTGATCCCGGACGTCACCGCGGCGGGACCGAGAGGCCGCCGAACCTCCCGCCATGCGGCCTGCGATGCGTAATCCTGCAACGGTGCCAGCGCGGCGGAACGAGCACTGACGCAGGCTGGTTCGGGAGGCGGCCTGGCCGCTGGAGCACTTGGCGTGGGCGGAGCCAGTCGCGATCTCGTGACCGCAAGACTGCATCAGATCCCCACCGCGATACGGGTGTTGGCCTGGTCACGCTTCGCGATCCTGGAACCGTCTCGGGCTCCTTGGCGTGCAGATACGGGGAGTGCCGGGGAGCCGTGCCCCATCGGGAGACGCCCGCACGGGCCGACAGACGGATACGAGTACCGACCACATGGTTTCGATGCACGATGATGTAGCGGATTTCGCGTTGCTGCTGAGGCGTTTGAAGGAGCGCACCGACCGCAGCTACGCGGCACTGGCCCGTCGGATGGGCGTGCACGCCTCCACCCTGCACCGCTACTGCTCCGGGGAAGCGGTGCCGCAGGACTTCGCCGGGATCGAGCGGTTCGCCGTACTCTGCGGCGCCTCCCCCGAAGAACGCACGGAGCTGCACCGCCGGTGGATCATGGCTCACACCGCGCGGCAACGGTCACGCCCCTCCGACACCCGGCAGGGGCCGGGCCCCCACACCATGACGGGCGCAGCCGCATCCATCGCCCCCGCAAGCGATGCTTTGTCGGCCGTCTCCGTGAGCGGCCGCGGCTCGGCCGTGGCGGCGCCCAGCCAGGTCGCACCGGCCGGCCAACGCCCCGAGCTCACCCCGTCGCCCCGGCCTTACGGGCGCCCCCGACGGCAACCCGTGCGATCGAGAATTCTGGCGGCCTCGCTCGTCGCCGCGCTCCTCGGCTTCACCGCATCCGCTGCCGGGCCCCCCTCCGCGCCGACCACACACCGAGGCGAGTCCAGGCCGAACGCCGCAAGCGCCGGTGCGGCCCCCTCGGCGGCTCCTCTTACCTGGACCGCCAACTCCCACACCGGCGGACTCACCGGCTGCGGGGAAGAGTACGTCGTCGCCGAGCCGCTGGACCAGGTTCCACCGCCGCCGCACCCGGAGGACATCGCGGCGTGGGTCGCCTCCCAGCGGGCCGTGCACGGGGGCACCAGCGGTGTGCAGATCACGGTCCAGGGACGCGGCTCCGCCGCCGTCGTCCTGGAGGCCCTGCATGTGCGCGTGGTCAACCGCGCAGCCCCCGTCGCCGACCGGGGCAGCGTCTACTCCCTGAGCGACGGCTGCGGCGCCGGCATCACACCCCGCTTCTTCTCCGTGGACCTCGATGCGCACCAGCCCCTGGCCCGTTCGATGCCCGGCGACAACGCGGCGGGCACCGAGATCCCCGCGATCGACTTCCCCTACCTGGTGTCTTTGCAGGAGCCCGAAGTGCTGGTGGTCTCCGCGCTCAACGAGTCCTGCACCTGCGACTGGTACCTCAACCTCGACTGGTCGTCACAAGGTCGCACCGGCACGGTCCGTATCGACGACAACGGCCGTCCCTTCCGCAGCACCAGCACCAAAGGACTGCCCGGCTACCGGTACGACCGCGTTTATCACCAACCCGGTCGCTGGGTCCCGATCCCCGCCGCCGACCTGTCGGACACCGGCGGCTGACGGAGCAAATGGCGAGCGCGGCACCCGTTGCGCCTGCGGGTGCCTGCCTGGTTCACGGGAGTGACACGAGGCGGTGTACAGGGTCTCGGGTTCCTTTCCCTCGATGCCCTGGGTCGGGCCCCGCCGTCCCGTACACCGCGCAGTGGGGTCCGCCGGTGTCGGCCGGCGGGGCGCTGCCGGTCCGCCCCCGGCACGAGCCGGAAGCGGACCAGGCGGAGCGGATGCGGAGTCAGCGGGTGCTCGTGGTGCGGATGTCAGTGACATCGCCGAACACCGGCTCCAACTCCACGACGAGATCGGTCCTCACCGTCGGCGCCTCCCCGCCGCCGAAGTTGTGGGCGACGACGATGTCACGGCCGTTGCGGCTCTCGCTCACCGTCCAGTCCACCGGCACGTTCTGGGCCCGCAGGACACCGTCCACCTTGTTCTTCTTCTCCCAGGCCTTCAGCCGCTCAGCGAAGGCGGGCGCCAGGTAATGCGCACGCAACGCCCCGGCCAGCGCGGCATCCGGGCCCTTCGGGTCGTCCTTCGCGTCGACGTACGCGCCGTAGAAGTCGGCGACCCGGGTGACCGAGTCACCGGTCCTGCCACTGACCGACCGCACCGCGGGGGACGCCTTCGCGAGGGCGCTGTTCGTCGTACGGATGTCGATGATGTCGCCGGTCGGCTCCTGCTCCACGACGAACCTGGTCGTCGTCGTGGGTGACTCCCCGCCGCCGAAGGTCAGGGTGACGACGGCCTCGAGGCCGGTGGCGCCCTCGCTCACCGTCCATTCCATCGGGACGTTCTGGGCCCGCAGGACACCGTCCACCTTGTTCTTCTTCTCCCAGGCCTTCAGCCGCTCGGCGACAGCGGGCGCCAGGTAGTGCGCACGCAACGCCCCGGCCAGCGCGGCGTCCGGGGACGAAGAGTCGTTCTTCGCGTCGACGTACGCGCCGTAGAAGTCGGCGACCTGGGTCACCACGTCACCATTGAAGCCGTTGACCGATCGCAGCGCGGTGGACGCCTTCGCGGATGTCTTGGCGGGGGCGGCGGTGGCCTGTGCTGTCGCCTGCATCGACACACCGAGCCCGACAGCCAGGACGAGCCCGGCGGCGACGGCTGCCCGGCGGCCCGGACGACGGCGTGCGTGGGTGTTGTCGCTCATGTCGTGTCTTCCTTCTCTTCGTGATTCTTACGGGTCGCTCCCGGCCGGCGCCGGCCCGCGTCGGGCCGCGACCGCTCTCCCGCCGAACGCGGGATCACGCAGCCACGGGGTCGCCGGGCACCGCAGGATGCCGAATGCCGCGCGTCGGACATCCGGCCACACGGATGCCCGGTACACAGGCACAGGGCGGGGAGTCGTCACCAGCTGCCACCGGGGCCTTCGAATCGCCCCGGCCGGTGCGACACCCACAGCTTCGAAGACGCCGAGGACCCACCGCAACCACCACCGCCCAATCGCAACGACGCAACCGTCTCACCCACCCTGAGCTGCGCGAACAAGTGATGCCTGAGACGCCGGCCTGAGATGCGAAGGCGCCGTCTCGGCCGACCAGACCGTCACCGTGGCGGGGCGCGTGGATGTGCGCGATGCGTCTGATCGACCTTCCCGGTCACGTCCGCAGAACGGCATAAGTGCCGATCTCGGCAGGCGGTGCAGCAGGTGTACGGCCCTCAGCGCTGCGCACGAAAGCCCGGCTGACCCGCAGGGCGTGTTGGTTGACCGGGTCGGGTGTGGGGTGGCGGACGCGGTTGGTGGGCGTCCGGGCTGTGTGTTGCGGCGCTGGCGGGGCATTCGCACGGGACACGGGCGAGGAGCCACAACCGGAAGGATGCGCCCCCATGTTGGCCATCGTCTCCGCAGTGCTACCCGGCCGGCACCGCATCGCCCTGGACGCCAAGGCGGTGCGCGGCGAGTCCTTCGTCGTCGCCCGCACCTCCGGAAGCCGCACAGGCCACCGCCCCCGCCCCTGCCAAGACATCCGCGAAGGCGTCCACCGCGCTGCGATCGGTCAACGGCTTCAATGGTGACGTGGTGACCCAGGTCGCCGACTTCTACGGCGCGTGCGCGGGCCCCGCCACCGTCGTCCGGACGAGGCCCTGACCCAGAAGACGCGAGAAGGCGGCCGCACCATCACCGCCCGCGCTCTGGTCGCGATGGGTAACAACGCCGACGAGGACCGGGAGATCCTGCGCCTGGATCTCGCGACCGCCGAGAACGGCGCAAGCCGGCCCGCCTTCCTTTGCTTGCTCGCTGCCCGAGTCAGGACTTGGACATCGCTCTCGTCGGACCCCTTGTTCCTGAGTTCCGGGCGGGAGGGGCGAGCGGTGCCCGGGCGGGCCCCTCAAAGGGCTGTCTGGGTATGCCTGTTCAGTTCACTTTGTTGTCTCTGGCTCGTTCTGGTGGCGTAGATGCGGGCCGTGTCAGGTGAGGACCATCCATCGTCGGCCGTCGAGGAGTTCTCGGGCTGCGTCGAGATGGCCGGCGTGGCAGGCGGTCTCGGTGATGACGTGCAGCAGGATGTCTCGATGGGTGTGCAGGTGCGGTTCGCCGAAGAGCTGGTGGGGCCACCAGGCCAGGGGGGCGTCTGCGGCGGTGGCAGTGATGATGGCGTCCGCGAGGTCGCTCTCCGTGCGGTATCGGTCGAGTATCTCGGCGGCCTGAACCTCTGCTCCCACTTGCCACGCGTCGCCGTCGTCGCCCAGGGACTTGATGACCTCGTCTTCGCCGGCTGCCACCGCGCGGAACCAGAACCGCTCAACGTCGAGGGCCAGATGCTGGACGAGGCCGAGGCAGGTCCATCCTGATGGCAGCACGGGACGGCGCAGGGTCATGCCCCCTGTAGTGGTGTACCCGTGTCGGGTCGATCTTCCGGGGGATAGATCTTGTCCATGCTGCCTTCGGGGAGGTAGCGGCGGGGGAAGGCGATCCATTCGTCGTGCATCTCGATGAGGACGGCGCTGGTGAGGCGTTCGAGGGCGTCGGGGTTGGGGAAGATCTGGACGACGTCGACGCGGCGCTTGATCTCCCGGTTGACCCGCTCCAGGGGGTTGGTCGACTGGATCTTCTTCCAATGTCGCTCGGGGAAGTCCGCGAACGCGGTCAGGTCGACCTTGGCCTCCAGGAGCATCGCTTTGACCTTGGGGAACTGGCGTCCGAGCATGTCCGCGACGGTGTCGAGCTGGGCGCGGACGGCCTCGGCGTTGGGCTGGCCGAAGTCCGCCGCGGCGTCCTTGGGGATCACCGCGAAGACATTGGGCAGGAAATGAACGCGACAGCGCTGGTAGGCGGCGCCGAGCATGACCTTGCGGACGGCCTTGACCAGGCCGGAGTGGTGGTCGGCGATGACCAGGCGGACCCCGGTCAGCCCCCGCTCGCGCAGCGAGCGCAGGAAATCGCTCCAGAAGACCTCGGTCTCGCTGTCGCCGACCATGAGGCCGAGGACCTCGCGTCCGCCGTCCTCGGTGATGCCGGTGGCGACGACCACGGCCTGCGAGACGATCTGGTGGTTCACCCGTGCCTTGCAGTAGGTGGCGTCGAGGTAGATGTAGGGGAAGCGGGTGTGGTCCAGGGGTCGGGTGCGGAACACGCTCAGCTCGACGTCGAGGTCGCCGCAGATCCTGGAGACCTCGGACTTGGAGATGCCGGTGTCACCGCCGAGGGCTTTGACCAGGTCGTCCACGCTGCGGGTGGACACGCCCTGGACGTATGCCTCCATGATGACGGCGTAGAGGGCCTGGTCGATGTGGCGCCGGTGTTCGAGCAGCGAGGGGAAGAACGAGCCGGTGCGGACTTTGGGGATCGCCAGGTCCAGGTCCCCGGCCTGCGTGGTCAGCACCTTCTCCCGGTGCCCGTTGCGCATCGTCGTGCGGGTCTCGGTGTGCTCGCCGGGTTCCGCGCCGATGTGGGCGGTGGCTTCGGCCTCGATGAGCTCCTGCAGGATCTTCTGGGCCAGAACCCTGATCAACTCGATTCCGTCCGCCGTACGCAGTGACTCCATCAGGCGGAGTAAGTCATGCTGGGACAAGGCCATCGCGTCACCTCTCGCTTCAACGAGCATCGCTACTCGGAGAGTTGCGCGATGGCCGCCCCATGACCAGGGGCTATGCAGAGATCGCTGCTACACCACTTGGCGGGACACCATCGATATCTCTCGCCCTCTTGTACTGCATAGGTAGTAGGCACCGAACGAGGCTGCCCAGGGGTGAGCCTTGGGCGCAGCGACAACGATGACACCTCCAGAGGTGCGTGCATCGAGATGATCGTCCGTCGGCTGCCGACTGTCGGCTGTGCAGAGCAGGGCGACGGCCACGGCTCCCGCTGCCAAAGATGCCACCGCGCGGATGGCCCGCCTGGGCGGCGTCCGACGAGACGCACCTCGGCGGGCCTTCACCTGCGATGCTGACGCTATGGCGAGCACCTGCCCCTGCTTCCTTGTGTGCCTGTCGGGGAACACCCGCGCAGATGTTGCAGCGCCTCCTTTTTCAGCGTCGGCGAGCTTGCATCCCCTTCCTTCCCAGCCGACTGTGACGCGGCACCCGAGACCGTGATCGGCATGAAGGTGAACGACACGAATCACGGCGTGTGGATGCTCGGGTCTCCGTAACGGGCGCCAGCGGCGCCTACTCGCCGGGTGGATCAGGCGGGGTACAGGGCAGCGATGCGGGGCAGCCTGGCGGCGATGCGTTTGTGATCGTCGAAGTCGAAATCCCAGGCGGCGTCGAGGTCGGGGTAGCGAATCGTGAAGCTGCTCGCGGGTGGCGCACTGCCAGTGACAGCCTGGTGGGCTTCCCAGGCGATACCGAGCACGGCTTCTCCTTCGAGGTCCCAGCCCTTGGCCGCGGCTTGTTGCACTGAGGAGTGATAGGCCAGGCTGTCCGGGTCGTGGATGGCCCGCTCGAAGGTGGTGCGGCCCTGGGCGATGAGCCAACCCCGGAAGTAGTCGAAACCGTCGTCGGAGCAGCCGCCGTTGATCTGGTAGGCGACAGCCCACAGCGGGGCCAAGTAGGACGCGGCCATCAAGTCCCACAGGATCTGCTCTGCCTGGAGGATCTGCGCCGGTTCCAGGCTGGCGAGGAGGCTGATGGCGCGGGCGGCGACGTCATCGGGATCTGCCGGGTTGGTGGCTTGGCGGCGGGCTTGTTCGATGAGATCCCAGAAGTGGTCGTTGTCCATGGTCAGTCCCACCAGAACTCCCAGCAGTTCACATCGAGGAGGTGCTCGGCATAGGCGGCAAGGTCGCGATGAGCGCCTTGCCAGATGTTGTCGGGGCAGAAGGCGAAGTGCTCGGCGGCCATGGCCAGGGCGTCCTCGAGGGTGCTCGGAGGTGCGGCGACGCTGAGGTGGAGGGTGCTGAAACCGACGCCGACGACACGTACACCGAAACGGTCCTCCCAACTGCGCAGGACAGCCGAGAAAGTGGCTGTGTCGTTGTCGTAGTTGGCCGGTCCATCCCATCCGACGGCTGTCAGAGCGTCGGCTCCGCCAGGCGCTGCAGCGAGGCCGAGGCGCGCGTGCGGATTCTGCTCCAGGAAGACCCGCGCGTACTGCTCGGCCATGGCATCGGGGTCGGCAGAAAAGGCGCGGTGGGGTGCTGTTCCTGGCCAGGTCTGGCCGAACGGAGCGGTGACAGCCAGGCGTTCTTCGGCGGAGAGTATGTCGTCGTCCTCGTCGGTGGCGGTGTAGTCGTGCCACCAGCGGGCGAGGAGTTCTTCCGGGGTGTGGTCACCGGGAGAGGACATACGCTCGGGCGACAGCTCGCCACAGCCCCACGGGCGGAAGTCGCTGTCGTGCGAGTCCAGGGGGACGAGAAGGAGTGGCCAGAGTCCGCAGGTGGCGTGTTCGGCGCGCAGTTGCGACCACATGTCGGCGGAGGCCGGGCTGTCGCTCAGCCAGAGTGGCTGAAGCGCGCCGTGGCCCCCATCGCTGGTGATCATGCGTCCAGGAGGCAGGTCCGTGCCATGAGGCAGGTGGGCTTCGGGGTTCACGAGCGGATGCTAATCCCCGGCTCTGACAGTGAGGGTGGAGGCGGCATCGCTCGGGGTCTGGGCGTGCTCTTCATCTACAAGGATCTGCCAGGTCGGCCGATCGCCTTGAGGATCTCGGGGTGTCGGACGGACTTGCCGACGTCGTACCGGCGCGCCCGGTGTTTGTTCTTGGCGCCGGGCGGCCGTCCGGCTTCTGCGCAGTCCGTGAGCGCGGACGTCTTACGAGAGGGTGGCCTCGACGTTGGCGCGTATCGCGTACCGGCGCTGCCACCGCTCGGTCTGCTGGTCCAGCCGATTGCGCATCTGGATCTCGTGCAGTTCCCGCGGCAGGACCGCGAGTGAGCGGGAGCCAGCGGCCGAGGAAGTGCACCGAGCACGGTCTGGGCACGGCCGGCAGTCCCTCTCGGCGAAGCGGGCCTGAAGGTAGGTGTGGCCGGAGATGTTCAGCTTGGCCCAGGACGCACTCGTCGCGCCGCGCGGGCAGACGGCCTGCTCGTTGACCCAGTCGATGGTGAAGGCTGTCTTGTCGAAGCCCGAAGGCCCTTTGGCCTGGCGGCTGTTGTCCGTGGAGCCCGGCGTGGTCGACTGCGCCCACCAAGCCCGTCCCGGACTGGCGATCGCATCGGCGACATGCGCACCGTACGGCTCGGCAGCCGCTGGATGTCGTGACCTGGATGGGCAACAGCCCTGCCTACGTGCACGACAACAACGGCATCGGACGGGTCTACGCCACCTTCGCTGCCCAGGCTCGGCCAGGAGCGCTGCTCATGCTGTGTTCCCCCGTCCACCTGGACCGAGCCGAGCACCGCCAGGGTCGACACGCTCACGGGACCCGCGACCGTCACCATCCGCGACGGAGTCGGACGTGGACGTAGACGCCGGCGGTGACGCCGATGTGGGCGTGGCCGAGGAGTGCGGGGAGTGGTCCGGTGGGACGGCAACATCACCTCTCGCACTTCCCGCGCTGTCATACAAAGCTGCCCCGAGACCGGTCCCCGGTGCGCAGGCCTCACTTCGCTACCGGAGGATCAACAAAATGACCAAGTACTCGACCCGGCTCACTGCCACCGTTCTCGCCCTCGGGGCAGTCACGGCGACCCTGTTCGGCTCCGTCGGCACCGCGCACGCCCGCGAGTTGACGACTCGTGCCACGCTCCAACCGCACAGCAATGTGCGCGAGGTGGAGCACGCCGTAGGCAAAATCAAGGTCAACACCGGTCCTACCGAGGGGCGGTTTTACATGGACGTCGACTGCTGGTGGCACGGCCAGCGCATCACGGCCGGCGGATACACCACCGATGTCTGGTACTACGGCGTCGTCACCGACTCGGCCACCGGCACGAGGTACATCAGCTCGTGGCTCTGGGGTGGCAACGTCAATGTCGGCCAGGACCCCTCGCCCCTTGTCAGAGAGTGCTGAGCCCCCGGCCTGCGCGCAGAACTCGGCATTGACGAGAAGACGGTGGAGCTTGGTGTGCGGCTCGCGGAGCGCAGCGAGAGGTCAGGTGGTGCAGGCCTGGACGGTGCTGCGAGCTCGTCACACGATCTCGTTGAGGCTTCCTGGTCGGGGTGACCAGTGTGACGATTCGGCAGTTCGTTACGCTGCGGCCGTGATGATCAGGGGGACGGGATGAGCAGGGGGATAGTCGGACGGTGATTCGCAGCTGTACTGGTTGCTGCTTCGGTACTCATCTCAGGGTGTGCGTACTCGGTCGACCCCGACGAGCTTCCCGGCGTGTACCGCAACGGCAAGACCGGCGGCGAGATCACGCTCGATTCCGACGGCACATTCACCGCCACTGATCTGTCGACAGACGCGCACACCGACCCCGAAGATTTGCACGGCCACTGGGAGTTCGTCGACAGCAGCGGCAGCGACTTCGTCTACCTGGACATCGATGAGCGTGGCATTGGTGAGGTCTTCGGTGTCCAGCTCTACGCGCGCGGCGGAGGGAAAGTGGAGTTCAGTCGTCCGGATGGGTCGTGGTCCCTGGTGCTCACCAAGGTGTCCGCCCAGTAGATCAGTGTGCCCAGTCCGGCGTGTGGTGGCACCACACCCGGCGGCGGCCGATCCGGGTGGCGACCAATGCGTTGATGAATCTGCAAGGCTGCTTCAAGCTCCGAACTGCGTCGTGTGAGCCTGAAACACGATCACGGTTGGGACTTCTTTAGCCGGCGCCAGCAGATGAGGCTGCATGCCAACGCGATGAAGGCGTTGTGGAGTTCGAGGCGTCTTTCCCAGCGCACGGCGAGGCGTTTGAACTGGTGGAGCAGGGCGAAGGTCTGCTCGACGACGTAGCGGAGCTTGCCCAGGCCCTTGATGCTCGAGGCGCCCTTGCGGGAGTTCACCGGTAACCGGTCGCGGCGCCCCCCTCTCCGTCGCGCGGACGTGGGAGCCGTCCACGCACGCGCGAGTCCAGTCGAGTTCGTCGGTCGCGTTCAGCTTCGCGAGCAGCAGCCGGTGGAGCTGGTCGAAGACTCCGCCCTGCCGCCAGCGGTCCAGCCGGGTGTGTTGACGGTCAGACCTGGGCTGGTCGGCTGGGACGGCACAACGGGCTCGCAGCGGTACCGAACGTCGCGCGTGTCTTGTGCGTCGGAGGGATATGAAGCGGATGACATTTGCCAGGTACACCGCCGCGGCTGTGACCGGTGTGGCCCTGCTGGCCGCCTGCGGCACGGAGTCCGGCAGCGGCAGCGCCGCGGTCGGCGACGGGGAGAAGACGAAGAAGGACATCGCTATCGCGGACACCCGTTGGGTGCCGCAGCGGGTCACCGTGGACGGCGAGAAGTACGCGCTGCCGACGGATGTGAAGGAGTTCCGCGTCGACGAGGCGCACATCGTGTTCAAGCCGGGTACCGCCGAGCCCGGCGTGGGCGGCGGCCGGTCGGGCGGGACGGTGGGTTGCAACGGCTTCGGTGCCGACGTCACCGTCGAGGGTGACACCGTACGGATCGCCGACCTCGCTGCCACCGAGATGGGCTGCCCCGGGCCGGTCCAGGAGTTCGAGGAGCGGTTCCTGAGCGTGTTCACCGGCACTCTCGAGGCAGGCGTCCAGGGGCGCGACGGCGCCAGGACTCTCACCCTGACCAGGGGCGGCGGTGATGCGATCACCCTGAAGGAGGGACCCGTGGAGAACGAACCCGAGCCCGCGCTGACGGGCACCGAGTGGACCGTCGACACCCTCACCCGGGGCGAGAGCGCCGAGTCCCTTCCCAAGGGCGTCGAGGCCCACTTCACCCTGGCCGAGGACGGCACGGTGAGCGGCAGCATCGGGTGCAACACGTTCCGCGGCGAGGCCACCGTGGAGGACGGCGTCATCGACTTCGGACGTCTGTCCACCACCCGCAGGCTGTGCGACGCGATGAAGTACCTGCAGCCGCTGACCGACAATCTCTCCGGCAAGGTGTCCTACCTGGTGAAAGACGGGATCCTGACCCTCACGAACCCCTCGGGGAAGGGCTTGACCGCCAGGGCAGCGGCCGCGGAGAAGTAGGAAGGCCCACTTGGCTCTCGGCCGGCTTTTGCGGCTGCTGGCGCAACTGTTGGACGTCGGCGTGTGTCTGACGTTCGGAACGCGTTGTTCCCCCGCAATTGACTGTCCGTTTCCCCTACTTCATCCAGAGGTATCCGTATGCTCCGCTCCCGGCACAGCCTCCGCACACTTCGCAGCGCCGTCGGCGTCATCGGCGCGGGCGTGCTGATCGCATGGGGCGCGGCCCCCGGCGCCATGGCCGACGATGCCAGGCCCAAGCTGGTGCTGGGGGGCACCGCGCCGATCGGCGGAGTGGAGCCGGGGAGTACGTTCGATGCGCCGGTCACTGTCGGTATCACGGGCAGCAGGGCGCTGGAGAAGGTCTACCTGTGGTACTACGTGACCCAGGGGCTGGACTTCGTCGATGTGCCTTCGAACTGCATTCGGTGGGACATCGGCGAGTACGACGAGTTGCCGCCCAGAACCCTGCTGACCTGTGAGTTCGAACAGAGCGTCGAGCCGGGTGTCGTCTACGCCCCCGACAGGCTGCCCGTCAGGGTCCATGACAGCGCGCTGTATGACGAACTCGACGTCGAGGTCTGGGACTACGAGCACCCCGGCGGCAACGAATACGCCCACGGGCCCGTGCGCGGGACCGCTCCCGCGTCGACGCTGGTGGAGCGGCCCGGCGCGGTTCTGCCCGGCGGCGGCTCGGAGGGCTATGCAAAGGCCCGGGTGCAGGTGAACGCGGCGAACACGGCCGACTTGCAGGTGTCGGGCGCCGAGCTGAAGGGCCGGGTCGGGGACACGATCGACACGAAGATGACGTTCACCAACGCCGGCCCCGGTTGGCTGTTGGAGCGGGCGGGTCGTTCGGTGATGCCCCGGGTCCTGATCAAGCTGCCCGCGGGTACGACCGTGCTCAAGCCGCCGAGTAACTGCGAGAAGCCGACAGCGGCCGGGGTCTACGACTGCTTCGTCGCTCAGGGCCGGCTGGAGGAGGGCACGGTGCGCACCTACGCCTTCAAGCTGAGGATCGACAAGGCGGTGGCGGGAGCCAGGGGATCGGTGGCCCTCAGTTCCGAGGCCCGCCCGTACGACGTGAACAAGGCGAACGACAAGGCCGGCATCCTTCTCGATGTCGCGGGCGGCGGTTCGACCGGTGGAAGCGGCTCGACGGGCGGGTCGGGCACCACCGGCGGCAGCGGCTCGACCGGCGGGTCGGGCACCACCGGCGGCAGCGGGACGACGGCAGGCTCCGGGACCAGCGGCGGTGGAGCGGGCACCACCGGCGGCGGAGCAGGTACCGGTTCCTCGGGCGGTGCCTCGACCACGGGCGGTGGCCTCGCCTCCACCGGTTCCGGTCCGGCGCTGTCCATCGCGGGCGCCGCGGCCGCGGCCGTGGCCGCCGGCGCGGGCGCGGTCCTGGCCGTACGCCGCCGCGCGGCCCGGCGGTGAGCCGTGCGGCGTGCACGCCCGCGGGTGTGCACGCCGCAGGGGCCGAACGGGACACCGGTGCGACGGAGCATTGATCTTCACAGGGCTTGGTCCTTCGGGTCTGGTGTCCCGTCTTTGAGGGGGTGGGACCTCGCCGGCCGCACAGCTCCGGCCACCTTGATGCGACCTGTATCCCGAAGGCGGTGGGGAACCAGATCGGCCTCCGGCCGACCTTCGGCAGGGTGATCCGCCAGGCAGCGCTGTCCAGATCATCCACCACCGGGCCCCGACCACGGTCACGACTTGACAACCATCCCGCCGACGACGGGGCTGACAACCCCGCCGACGACGGGGCTGACAACCCCGCCGACAACTGTCTGCACGCCGCCCTACGCGCCCGCTTCGCCGTCCAACTTTGTGATGTGGTGGCTTGGTTGATCGGGGCGGGTGAGGAGGGTGAGTGCGTCCCGGCCGGTCTCCCGGTTCGATCCGGCGGCGGCCGGCACGCCGCCCGCCGCAGAGATGCGTGATCTTGACGGTGTTCTGGCCGATCCTGAGCGGTGCGTTCGTCGCGTACCGCAGCTCAGCCGGCACCACCTCCACCACGCTGCCGGCCGCCGGGGTGAAGAAGCTGCTCGCCGCGCCGCACAGCGCGGACACCGCCACCAGGTGCCGCACCTGGGCTGTACCGGACCACAGCAGGACTGCTGCGACGCCCTGTGTCCCGGCGCTGAGGATGTTCGTCCACACCATCACGGTGGCGCGCGACCACCGGTCGGCCACCAGGAGATGGACCTGCGGCGCCATGTGGGCCGCGAGGACCAGGCCGAGGCGGGATGCCCCGCCGCCGAGGTGCAGCACCGCGAACGCCATGCCGGCCGCTTCCGTGGAGGTGGCCTGTGTCGGGCAGCTTGGGCGGGCGGGCGGTTATGTGGCCATGCGGGAGAGGATCGCGTCCAGGCCGAAGGTGAAGCGCTCCCCGAAGTTCTGCCGCAGGTGGGGCAGGACCCGATGCAGCGCCGGGTGTGTTCGGGGGTCGACGGCCCGGGCGAGTCTTTCGTCGCTCTCCTGGGGGGCGGCCTGTTCCTCCTGGGTCAGGCCGAGGGTGAAGTAGGTGATCGTCCAGGCCGTCCAGGCTGCCTGCTGTTCGTCGGCGCCTGAGTGCAGGAGTGCGTCGATGAGGTGGTCGGCGAAGCGCAGGGTGTGTGGTTCGGCCGGGTAGGTGCCGGTGACCAGGGCGGCGCCGTCGCGGTGGGCGAGCAGTGTGCTGCGGTAGCGGGCGGCGAGTTCGCGGGCGCGGTCCAGGGCGGTGTCGGGCAGGTCGTCGTAGTGGATGCCGGCGAGGACGGCGTCGGCCATCAGTTCCAGCATCCGGGCCTTGGTCTTGACGTGCCACAGCACGGTGTTCATGCGTACGCCGAGGCGGTCGGCGACCGCCCGTGTGGACAGGCCGTCGAGGCCGCGCTCGTCCAGGACGAGCAGGGCGGCGGCGATCACGGCGGTGCGGGTGAGGTGGCTCGCGGGTTCTTCCACCATTTGCTTCTTGGTCACTGACCTAGTTTACTGCGCCGCAGATAGTTGGTCACTGACCAAGGGTTGTGTTGAGAGAAAGAATGATCATGAACTACCAGGTTGTCGTCGCAGGTGCCGGACCCGTCGGCCTGTGGCTCGCCGGTGAACTGCGCCGGGCGGGTGTCACCGTCGCCGTCATCGAGTCGCGCGCCGAGCGCGACCCCCGCTCCCGCGCCCTGACCGTGCACCCGCGCACCATCGAGACCTTCGCCTCCCGCGGGGTGCACCAGCCCTTCGTCAGCGAGGGCATACCGCTGCCCGGCGGACACTTCGGCGTCCTCGACGCCCGGCTCGACTTCCGCCGCCTGCCCAGCCCCTTCCCCTACACCCTCGCCCTGCCCCAGGAGCGCACCGAGGCACTGCTGGAAGACCAGGCCGCCGCTCTGGGGGCAGACATCCGGCGCGGGCACGAGGTCACCGGCTTCACCGAGCACCCCGACCACATCGCCGTCGACGTCACCGGACCGCACGGGCCATCCACCCTCCAAGCGGCCTACCTGGTCGGCTGCGACGGAGCCCGCAGCACCGTGCGCACCGCCGCCGGCATCGACTACCCCGGCACCCCGTCCACCGTGCTGGGCTGGCTCGGCGACGTCGTCCTGGACAACCCGCCCGCCCCCGGCTACAGCTACTTCGGCCCCGCCGGCACCCTCATGGCCGTCCCCATGCCCGGCGGCATCCACCGCCTGGTCGGCGTCACCCCCCGCGACCTGACCACCACCTGGCCCGGCGACCTCACTCTGGAAGAACTGCGCGAGAACGTCATCGCCATGACGGGCACCGACTTCGCCATGCGCGACCCGGTCTGGCTCTCCCGCTACGGCAACGCCACCCGCCTGGCCGACCAGTACCGGCGCGGCCGCGTCTTCCTCGCCGGCGACGCCGCCCACCAGCACTTCCCCGCCGGCGGCGTCGGCATGAACGTCGGCATCCAGGACGCCGCCAACCTCGCCTGGAAGCTCGCCGCCACCCTCAACGGCTGGGCCCCCGACGGCCTGCTGGACACCTACCACGCCGAACGCCACCCCGTCGGCGCCGACCTCACCGCCACCAGCCGCGCCCAGGTCGCCCTGATGACCGCCTTCACCCCCGAGGGACTGGACCTGCGCGCCCTGCTCGCCCGACTGATCACCACCCTGCCCGACCTCAACGACCGCCTGGCCGCCCAGGTCAGCTCCCTCGCCGTCACCTACCCGCCCACCACCCCCGACGCCCACCCGCTGACCGGCACCCGCACCCCCGACCTCACCCTCGGAGGCACCGGGCTGTTCGCGCTGCTGCGCGCCGACAGGTATCTGCTGCTGGACCTCACCGGCAGCGGCCGCCTCGCCGGGCACGCACGTCCCGCACTGCACGTCCACACCGCCACCCCGTACCAGCCCCCGGCCCAGTTCACCGACGTCCGCGCGGTCCTGGTGCGCCCCGACGGCCACATCGCCTGGGCAAGCGTCGAGCGCGACGACACCGCCCTCACCGACGACCTCGCCACGGTCCTCGCCGCCACGCACCGGAAGTGAGCCGCCAGTGACCGTCCAGCGCATCGACCCGCCCGGCCTGCACGCCGCACCCGGCCTCATCAGCCAACTCGTGGTCAGCACCAGCCGCCGGCTCGTCCACCTCTCCGGCCAGGTCGCCTGGGACAGCCACGGCAACCCCACCGGCGGTGACCACGCCGCCCAGGCAGCCGTCATCGCCCGCAACATCACCACCGCGCTCGCCGCCGCCGGCGCCACCCGCGACGACATCGTCAAGGAGGTGATCTACATCGCCGACTACACCCCCGACGTCCTCCAGCCGGTCCTGGCCGCCCTGCGCGAGGGATCCGGCACCGCACCCGCCAGCACCCTCGTCCCCGTCCCGGCCCTCTTCGCCCCCGACTACCTCGTCGAGGTCGACGTCACCGCCGCCCTCCCCGCACCCCCCGGCTGACGCTCCTTTCCCGGCCGGGCACGCGCCTCGCCGCCGGCTCCGCGGCCGCCACGGGATCGAGGCGCGTGCCCGTTCTTCCACCGACAGGTTCCGCAGCGGCAGTGCCACGGCCCCACAGACGGAAGGGAGATGACCGACGGTGTTGTCATCACAGGCCGCCTCCGCCTCGCCCCGCTCCCGCCCGCGCTCCACCGGCCGCTTTGACACCCGCAGTGTGGCGGCAATGTCCTTGCTCTTCTCCCCACGCCTGAAGCGTTCCACGGCTCTCAGCCGAACAAGCTTCTGAGCGGCCCTCCCGGCGTTGGACAGCCCACCGCCCTGCGCGTATTCCACCCATCCAGAACTACCGACTCCGACTCCCAACTGCCAGGCGGATGAACCGACATCATCGGAGATTCCTTCGTGGATACCCCGGCCTTCGGGCCGGGGAGGAAGCGAAGCTCCTGCGGAGCAGGGAGGGAGGGCTGTTGCGTCCGCCGGGTGGAGCAGTGTTGTCAGTGGCGGCCGTTACCGGTAGTTCGTTAAATCCGGCGGTAGAGGTCAATGCCGTGCCCGGTGGTGACGGCGTCGATCAGGGCCTGGAGTTCGGAGGGTGGGTCTGTGTCCGTCCAGGCCTGCCACCATCGGCTGAGGGCGATGGCGGGGGTGAGCCAGGAACGGATGGCTCGTAAGGCCCTGGGCCAGCAGGGCTGTTGGGGCCGGTGGGGTTGGGCTGGGCCCCCTACTCTGGCCCCTTGTCGGGGCAGGGGTCCGGTGCTGTGGCGTCCAGCGGTCCAGGTGGAGCGAACCACTGGTCCCAGCAGAAGGAGAAAGCGCAGTTGACCAGGGTCTGGTGGCGGCGGATGGCGCGGGCGGAGCGGACCTGGAAGTCCGCCCAGCCGAGTTCGTCCTTGATCTGTTTGTAGCTCTGCTCGATCCATGGCCGCAGGCCGTAGAGGCGGACGATCTCGGTGAGATCGGCCGGCGGGTGCGGGCCGGTGTCGGCGTGGGGTGCGCCGGGGTGGGGAAGGTTGGTGGCCAGGTACCAGGTGGCCTTCTCCGGCAGCCTGGCTGGATCGGTGGTGACCACGACCAGCCGGCAGGGTGAGTGGGGACCGTAGCCGCCCAGGCGGGCATCGGCGGCCCACCAGGTCTCGGTGTGCCCGTCGCGGAAGTGACGCTCCACGGGCGTCCAGTCGCCGGGTCGCTTGGCATCGCGCCAGGTCAGGGCCTGGGCGGCTTCGATGGGGGTGTGCGGCTGGTCGGCCCGGGCCCAGGTGCCGCGGTGCGGCTTGAGCGCGACCACGTAGGCCAGGCCGGCCTCGCGCAGTGCGATATACCAGGTGTCACTGACGGAGTAGGCGCAGTCGGCGACCACCGCCCGGCAGCCGAAGCCCGCCTCCTTGCCCTGGGCCGCGAGGGCGGCGGCCAGCTGCGGTTTCGTACGGAACGCCGGATCGGACCGGCCGCGGGCGAAGTGGTGGGCAGGGGTGTAGGGCGTCGCGTGCAGCGGGTAGTAGACGAGGCCGTCGGTCCACACCGTGGTCACCGTGACGATGCCGTTGTCCGTTTTGCCCAGCCGACCCAGCCACTGCCGGCCCACATGTGCGGTCGCCGTGCCGTCCTTGCGGTCCCCGGAGTCGTCAATCACGATGACTCCGCCGTCGTGCGGAGCCGTCGCCGGCTCCTCACACAGCAGCTCGAGGCGCCGGTCGTTGACCAGCTCGGCCTCCCAGGGCGACTCGGACAGGAAGAACTGCAGCCGCTGCACCCCCGGCATTCCCGCACCCGCCACCGGCTCCGCTCCTGCCAGGCAGGTGATCGTCTTGTTCCGCTCCCGTGGCGCCAGCAACCCGGTCAGGTACTCGCGGAAACCCCGCCGCTGAGCCAGGCTGAAGAAGATGTCGTCGAACCGGGCCGCGTACTCCTCCAACGGACCCGGCGCAGGCGGACACGGACGGCGAGCAGTCATCTTCAGCCCCCAGCACAGCAGTTGACTCCTCCCACCGGCTTACGACCGAGCCGAACTGCCGTCAACCCACCCCACCGCCGAATTTAACGAACTACCGGTAACGGAAAGCCCTCGTGCCGCGTTCCGTTTACTGGTGGCTCGGTCCGGCCGCATAGGCCAGCGGAGGCGCGATTGACTGCGCATCCGCTCCCTCGCCGACCCACAGGGCGATGAACAACGCGGCGGTCGCTTCCAGGAGTCCCGCACGTTCGAGACCGCCGCCGGCCACGGGTTCGCAGCCCAGGTCCTGCACCAACTCGCGTACACGAGCGAGGGCCGTCTCGTCGTCCCCGCAGATCGGCACGGCCAGTGGTCGCCCATCGAAGACGGGCGGCCGCATGCGCCACACGTCCTCGTGGCAGAGGTTGAAAGCCTTGACCACGTGGGCTCCTGGCGCCGCCGCAGCCAGTTGCTGCGCGGCTGAAGGGCCTCCTTCCGTCAGCAGCCGGAAGCCCGGGCCGACGGGGTTGGAGCAGTCGAGCAGCACTTTGCCCTCCAGGGCCGCGTGCAGTTCTCGTGCCACCTCTGCTCCCGCACCGAAGGGCAGCGCAGCCAACACCACCTCCTGACCGGTCTCGGCCGCCGCGCGCAGACCGGCAGCCTTCGCGCCGCCTCCGACACGCGTCGCGAGCCGCTCCGCCTTGTGTGCGTTCCGTCCCCCGATGGTCACCTGGTGCCCGGCCCGCACCCAGTGGGTGGCGAGCGCGTCGGCCATGTTGCCCGTTCCCAGTACGCCGATTCTCATCACACGTTCCCTCTCCGTGCCTGCTTCGCCGTTCACACCGACGCTAGAGGGCGGTTCGGGCACCATTTGGTACGTGACGACCGACGCCTTCCTCGCCGACTGCCGCGCCCGCCTCGCCTTCGACCTGCTCTCCAACACCTGGAACGCCGTGGTGCTCTGGGCGCTGCGCGAAGGCCCCAGGCGCCCGGTCGAACTACGGGAGCGGATCGGGGGCATCAGCTCCAAGGTCCTCACCGAGACTCTGCGCCGGCTGCAGTTCAACGGACTGGTCGACCGACTGGCAGACCCCGACGCACCATCACGGGTTGAGTACCGGCTCACCGCTCTGGGCCGGACTTTGCTGGCGCCCATCGACGCCGTCGGCGCCTGGGCTTTCGAATACGGCGATGAGGTGATGGCCGCCCAGGAAGCAGCATGCACTTCTGACCCGGTCCCCTCGTCCCACTTGCCGGACGGGTCAACAGCGTGAGCGCAGACGTCGCCAGCAGATAGGCGCACATCCCAGGGTGAGGACGGCTTCTTGGATGTCGTTCCCGGATCTCCCAGCGGATCCGCAGGTTGTGGAGCCAATGCAGGTGGGCGAATGCGCCCTCCACGACCCAGCGTTGGGTGCCCAGACCGGAGCAGTGCTCGGTGCCCCGGCGGGCGATCAGCGGCTTCACACCGAGGTCCCGGACGAGGCGGCGGTACGTGTCATGACCCGGCCGCCACGATCAGATCAGCAGCACAACAACCCCGCCGCCCCCCGGCGGACCGCCTCGCTGCACTACCCACACCCCGCAAGGCCGGCAGGACCGCGGCCGCGTGAGGGTCCGGGCGCCGGCCCTTTTGATCATCTCCAGCGATCCGGAGTGAGTCTGGTCAACGAGAGCCCGCCGAGGTGTTGTGGCACCTGAACCGCCCCGGGTCAGGTGGAGACGCCGGACTGTTCCGAGTTGGCTGAAGCCAAGCGACTCGACTCCACTCAACTCGGAACAGCCCGGAGATCTCTATGGAACCCGGGGCGGTTCAACCGGCCGCCTCCGAGTTGCGAAGCCGTGGCTTGGTCCAGCCGAGTCTCTGCTTGAGCAAGCGGCACATGTGCTCAAGGTCGAAACGCCGGAGGAAGGACTGCCAGCAGCGGTCGACGCCCGACGTGCTGGCTCCGGTGCCCGACACCACAGCCAGAGCGGCTTGTTCTCCCCGCCGGACAGCAGTTTCTCCACGGAGAGGCGGATGACGGTGCCCTCGATGAGGTGCAGCGGTGCGTCGTGCTTGATCCAGGCCGCCCGCCGGGTAAGTCTGGGTGCAGCCGGTCCCATGCCTGCGTGGTCGCCTTGACGTAGAGGCAGGTGTCGGTGACCGGCCGGGGGAGAGCCTGTGGCGGATCATGCCCGCAGAGCAGGCGCCCTCCGGTTGCTGTGCCGGGCTCGAGCTGTCCCGCAGACCCGGCGCTGCGTGACCAGGACCAGGCCCTCGTACACCCCCGCAATGCCCACTCGCCCCACCGCCTGCGCCGCTACATCCCTGTGATCGGTGACGCCAAAGTTGCAGCTCGCCGACTACCTCGCGGAGCACGGCCGCACCATCCGCGGTCACCTGGGTCGACCCGCCTTCTTCTGGAACGCCGCCCACACTCACCTCATCCACCCCGACGGCTTGGACAATCTCACCCGGGCAGCTGAAACTCGGCACCACCTGCAATGGGCCCACTGCGTCAGTCGGTCAGTGGGGTTCTCCTCCTTGTACGGCGGCAGAGGCTTCGATGCCGTGGATGTGCGTGGTGACGGCGCGGCGCAGGGCGGTGTGGGTGTCCTGGCTGTGTGTGCGCCCGGCGCTCAAGGCCGCTTCGATGTCGGCGTGGAAGCGGCCGTGGTCGTCGACGGGGCCGGGGATGATTTCGCTGAGTTCGATCGCGGACCATGCGGCGGCTTTGGCGGCGGCGTGCAGGTCGGGGTCGGCGGTGAGGATGGCGAGCCGGTCGCGGGCCCGGGTGATCTCGGAGCGGGCCCGGAAGCGGGCGGCACGGTCCTCCCTGGTTTCTGCCTGGCCCTCGCGCAGGTCGGCGATCAGCAGCCAGTACAGCTCGCGGTAGTGCAGGACGGCGCCGAGCAGCTGGTCGGCGGTGTCGACGACACGTTGGTGCTGCAGTTCGGCGCGGTTGCGACGGTCGGTCAGGAACTGGGTGGAGCTGGCCAGGGCCACGCCGGCGAGGGTGCCGATCACGGCTATGAGCGTGTCCCACACGGGGTGTCTCCTTCGAAGTGGTCGTGGTGGTGGGTGGGTTATTGGTCGCCGGCCTGCTGGATCCTTTGGGGGGAGGGGCATCCGATTCCTGGCCGGCACCGGCCGGCGTGTGCGGTTTGGAGGATTGTGTCGCGGCGGCGAGTGGTGATCAAGGTACGGCCGTGTGGGCTTGGCGGAGGCCGCCGCGCGAACGCCCAGCTCGTGGGCGGACGTTGTACTCCTGGCAGAAGCAGGTGATCGTGTGGCGTTCGGCTTGGGCGGTCTTGTCGCGCTGTCTGAGCAGGCGCCGGTACTTGTCGTGGTCGTAGCCGCGGTCCGCGAGCAGGGCGTCGGGTCTGCGCCGGGACCCGTAGACGGTGCCCGCTTCGGCGGGGATCTTGTCCAGCAGCGGGATTAGTTGGGTGACTTCGCCTGCGGTTGTCGGCGGTCGGCGACACCGCGAGCGGGATGCTCTGGGCGTCGGTGACGACGTGGTGCCTGCTGCCCGGCCGTGCTGGGTCGACCGGGCTGGGTCCGTTTTTGGGCCTCTTCGGGCGGCTCGGAGGTGGGAGGAGTCGATCAGCGCCCGCGACCAGTCCGGCTTCTTCGCCGCGCGGAGCTTCGTCAGCAGCACCAGGTGGAGTTCGTCCCACACGCCGGCCTCGTTCCAGGCGGCCAGACGCCGCCAGCAGGTCATGCCCGAGCCGAAGCCCAGCTCCTGGGGCAGGTACTCCCACTGGATGCCGGTATGCAGCAGGAACAGGATCCCGCACAGGGCCTCGCGGTCCGGTACCTGTGGTCTGCCTTCGACCTGTTTCGGCCGCAGGTCGATCTAGGTCATTAACCGTCCTACTTGAATCCTAGAGTCGTCGCACTACGGGATCCGATGAGGGGACGAAGCCGATGAAGCACACTGCACCCGAGGGTTACACCAGCGTTGCACCGTGGGTGGTCACGGACGACACCGGTGCGCTGCTCGACTTCATCACCGCCGCGTTCGAGGGCGAGGAACTCGCGCGGGTGCCGGTGGAGGACGGCACCATCGGCCATGGCGAGATCCGTGTCGGCGACACGGTGGTGCTGGCCTTCGACCGGCGGTCGGACTGGCCGGTGATGCCCTCGCTCCTGCGGATCTACGTCCCGGACGCGGACGCCGCCGTGGCTGCCGCGGTGGCGCACGGGGCGCAGGTGGTCACCGAGGTTGCTGACAGTGCGTGGGGGGATCGCGGTGGCCGGGTGCGGGATCCGTTCGGCAACATCTGGTGGGTGGTGAGCCGGGTCGAGGATGTCGCTCCGGACCAGGCATGGGAGCGCATGTTTGAGCCGAAGTACGCCGAGGCGATGCGTGTAGCCCAGGAGACGCTGGATTGCGAGCTGAGCGGCCGGGAAGAAGGGGTGGCGAGCGCTCCGCTGCGTCCGAATCGTTGAGCCTTGCTGGCTATGAATCGGGCGATCGATCCGCTGGGGCAAGGGCCGCCGAATCTGCGGACAGGTCGATGCTGAACGTCACCCGGTCGAGGCCGGGGCCGTCATAGTCCGGCTGCACGGCTGAGGCTGTGAAGCCGAGCCGGGTGTGAAATGCCCGCGACGAACTGTTCTCGGGGCTGGTGATGCAGTGCACGTAGCGGCGGCCGTACGACCGTGCCAGCGCGAAGAAGGCCTGGTAAAGGGCCCGGCCGACACCCTGCCCGTGCAGTGCCGGGTCGACGCCGACGAAGTGCACGTAGGCGGTGGCGGGTTCTGTCTGTGACAGAAAGCCGATCAGGAACGCGGCAAGCTCGCCATCGCCGCTTTCGATCACGTAACTGGTGGTGGTGAAGTGCTGGAAGTAGAGCCGGGGCAGCAGCAGGGCGCGCTCTGTCGACCCCGACTTTCCTTTGAGGCCGCCCCACCACGTGTCCAGCACGGCGAGCACGGGGACATGGTCCTCGTCCGCAAGGCGCCGGGCCCGGAGACCGGCGGGAAGATCATCGATCATCCGGACAGTCTGTCATCCTGCGCGGGACGTGTTGGGAACAGTGACGGCTCAAGTCGCGCACGACGAACGGACTGTGGCCGAACCCGATTCCGCAACTGCTCGTAGCAGGGGACGCTATCTCTTTGGCCATGGGAAACGGGGGTGCGTTGGGTCGGTGAGCCGGGCAGCATGGCGGGGTGGCTGATGTGCTGTGGGGTGACGTGAGTGCCTTCTTCGACCCGGACCTGATGGGGTCGTTGCCGGACGTGCGTGTCCCGGATGCCTCGGTGGAAGACTGGCAGGCGGTCCTTGATCTTGTCGTCGAGAGGGGCTGGAAGTTCCAGTACTCCGAAGGAGAGACGGTGCCCCGGGCGGAGGCCGTGCTGTCCCGTCCGGCGGATACTGAGTGCCCGGACCTGCGGGTCTGGCCGACTGCCGATGTGTTGGCGATCTTCCGTCTCCATGCCGCCGATGAGGTCGACTTCGACGTCGACCTGCGGGAGTTGCAGGGCCAGGATCGACTTGATGTGTTCTGCGGCTTCCTACGGGAGATCGGGCGGCGGCTGGGTAAGCCGGTCCTGATGGACCCGGAGGGCGACTATGGTCATCCGGTGCTCGGCTTCGACGTCGAGGCCGATCGGGTCGTTCTCCTCGCAGACCCGTAGGTCAGGTGACTGAGGCAGGCGGCTGCGGGTTGTAGAAGGTCCCGTCACGGAGCATCGCGAACAGGACGTCGGCCCGGCGTCGGGCAAGGCAGAGCAGGACCTGGGTGTGGTGCTCTTTCCTGGGCGGTCTTCTTGTCATGATAGGCCCGGGAAGCTGGGTCGCCCGGAGCGGCGAACGCGGAAAGGAGGAAGCGCCGTTTGAGCTCTTGTTCCCTCTCCTGGATGGCTGTTCGCCGCGGATCGATGAGCCCAGGCTCCGGGTCGCCGGGGGCGAGGCCGGCGTAGGCGGCGAGAAAGTCATGTGCATTGCGAGCACGGCCGCTACGGAATCGGGGGAAGGCACGTCCCGCAACTTGTCGTTCTTGGGCGGAGTGAAGATCAGGTGACCGGTTGCTGAGTCAGGGGCGGTTGGAAGCCCTGCCCGATCGAGCGGGGGCGTCATGTGGAACGGCGGTCCCCGGGACAGCGGGCACAGTAACGACTTTTCCGCGATCTGCGCCGGTCAGTGGGTGCTGTATGTTCCCAACCCTGCTGGATTCCCTTGGCGGAACAGTGCCTCGCTGGAGAAACAGGGTATGAATACAGTTCCGCCGCGTAGCCCTGGTCAGCTGCTCGTTCCTCGCTGTCGCGGTGGCCGCGGCCGTCCTCACCACCGTGTGGTGGGGGCTCACTGCGTTGCTGTCCGAGAACTTTGGGCACGACTGTCTCTTCTACTTGGGCGTTGAAGGACCGCGGGCTGAGCACTGTTACCTGGTCAACGACCGGGCCAAGGCATGGCTCCCCCGGCCGGTGTCCGTCGCGTGGGTCGGTGCGGTGCTGGTTCTCTTCTTGCCGCGCCGGTTTCTTCCGGGGCGGTGCACGGCCGCGGGCGTCACCGTCGCCTGCCTGATCGTCGCCGTGGTACTCGGAGGTCACGCCCTGGCCGTTCCATGAGGGCCCACCGGAACGCGGCTGTGGTGATGAGCCGACCCTACGGCGGCGGAGTACAGCAGCGAGCAGGACCGCTGCCGACCGTCAGCGGCTCCCAGCGGCCGACTGACGGGCCGAGAAGACCTCAGCGGCCGTGGTGCCCGTAGTTCTCATCTGGGGGTTGGGTGCGGGTCTACCAGCTGTGCCACTCCCGTGCCGGAACAGACGGGGACTCACGGGGAACTGGGGTCCGTAGGCGTGATTTTCTACCGGACTGTACCCAGGCAGGGAAGCCGCAGGTCAGGCACGCGACCACCCATCCTTGCCCTATAGCGGGTGTACGCCGAGCGTAAAGCGTCCCGGCGTCTGACGACGCCACGTCATCATCGGGCGACGCTGGCCGAGGAGGACGCGCGCGGACGGGTGCTTGCCGAGGTTCACGGCGCACGGGGGCTGCGTCGAGTACGACCTTCGGATCCTGCGTGTGGTGGGCCTGCCGTACTGGTGGATCTTCTCCTGGGGGAGTCTGGGATGGGCAGAGCGGATCGCGCCCTCGGTTGGGGGCAACGGCCCCTTCCTGGTGCTTCGTGAAACCGGGGGCTTGATTCGAACTGCCGCCAGTGTCCCCTTCGCCCGTCAGATCGCCGACGATGAACGCCGGCTACGACGTGAAGCGCACGCCCGGAATCTGGCTGCGAAGCAAGCCGTACAGCTGCCGGTACCGCGACCCCAGCGATTGTCCTCGCCCATCGGTGTCCCTCAGAGTCTCCGGAGCGACCGGAATGACCGTCGTAGACCGAACTGGCTAGAGCTACGGATCAGAAGGCGTACCTTGCCGCAGCCGAAGGCCGCTTCCGCGTACGGCACTTACCGGACCAGGTGATCAAGTTCGACGCGCCGTTCGACGTCGGATGTTAAAGATCAAGCTGACGTCGACGCCGGAGCCTGCCTGATTCTCTCGGCCGCCTTCGGATGCGCCGCCTGCCGGCACGCCCGCGCCGCGCAGTCACGCACCCCGACCGGCGACATCAGGGGCGCCTCCACGGCCGCCTCCGTCACCCTGCTCGGCCCGTCTTCCTGGCGCCACGCCCCTCTCCACGCTCAGCAGCCCCCGGGACCGGCCGGCACCGCAGACCGCCCCGTCGGCTAGGCCGTGTCCGATGGGTCGCGTGACGCTCCCGCTGGGCACTCGTTCCGTGGGACATGGGGCGGGGAGATCTTTCGGATGAAGAGTGGGCTCGACTGGAGCCGCACTTGCCAACGAATCACGGACGGGGTGGACGCTGGCAATCCCACCGCCGTGTGATCAACGGGATTCTGTTCCGGCAGCGGACCGGCCTCCCCTGGCGGGACCTTCCTCCCTGCTTCGGGAGCTGGAAGACGGTTCACGATTGCCATCGCAGGTGGTCGGCGGACGGCACGTGGGAGAGGATTCTGCGGGCCGTCCAGGCCGACGTCGATGCCGAGGGTCGGATCGACTGGAGTATGGTCAGCGTCGATTCCACGACCTGCCGCGCTCATCAGCACGCGGTTGGCGCCTCCACTCGCACCCCGAAGATCCCGGGTCGGCGCAGGAGTCCGGCTCGTCACCGTCCCGATGAGGGCCTGGGACGCTCACGAGGCGGGCTCACGAGCAAGATCCACCTTGCTGGGGAAGGTGGGTGTCGCCCGCTCGGGTTTGTCATTACGCCCGGCCAGTGGGGGGACGCACCGCAGATGCTTCCCGTTCTGGAGGAGATCCGTGTGCCCCGGCAGGCGGGTGGACGACCGCGCACGCCCCGACCATGTCGGGGGAGACAAAGCGTACTCATCACGCCGTAATCGGCGTCACCTGCGTAGGCGCCAGATTATTGATCAGAAACGGTTCGGGTTCTGGGTCGTTGGAGGGGTGTGAACGATCTGGTGGGGGACGCCCGGCATCTGTCGCCGTCGGCGCAGGAGG
>NZ_JBEPBM010000037.1:0-74732 GCF_040299205.1 Streptomyces sp. NPDC000983
GATCGGGAAGACGTAGCTGAAGTTGCCGAAGCCCTTCTTGAGGGCAAGCTCCCGTACGGCGGCGTACGAACCCGCGAAGCCGATGCCGGCGATGATCACGGCGCCGAACACGACCACGCCGATGAGAACGCGGTGCATCCGGGTCAGCTGTATTGGCGCGGCCACCCGCACTCCCCTCCCCTTGCGTGTTGTTGCGCGCAACAGGGTGGCACATGTGTGCGGCGAACGTGTTGCCGGTACGTCAGTCGCTGCCGGAAGCAGACCGCGAAGCCCTCGGCGAGGTCGCCTAAGCGGCGGACTTCGAAGGGGACTTGGAGGCGGACTTCGAGGCGGACTTGGACGCCGAGGCCGACGGCGACTTCTCGGTGCCCTTGGACGGGTCGGCCTCGGCCGCGCCGCTGCCGTTGGCCTCGGCCACCGCGGCCACCGCCTCCTTGGCGGCCTTCTGCGCCAGTTTGGTGAGGGTGTCCGCGCTCGGCGTCTTCTCACCGGCGAGACCGGCACCGTTGTAGTCGAGGGTGACGACGACGTTCTCGACCCGGGCCACGATCGTCTGCTGCTTGAACGCGCCCTCCTTCTTCTTCAGGTCGTACCGCACCAGCGTCGCCTCGTCGCCCGTCCCGGTGACCGGCTGCGACTTCACGTTCTTCGCGCCGTCCACCCCCTGGGCCTCCGAGACCTGCTTGGCGTAGTACTCCTGCGCCAGCTTGTCGCCCTCACCGCGGGTGACGTCCGACTCGAAGCGCAGCAGCGAGACGTTGAGCCAGCGGAACTGCGAACCGTCCACGCCGTTGTTGTCGAGGCTGCTCCAGGAGCAGCTGGCGCGCGTCGCGGTGTCGTCCGAAGCGCCCTCCTTGCCCGACTTGCCACTCTTCGGCACGAGATCACCCAGAGTGCCCTTCGACAGCACGTCACAGGAGTCCGGCAGCCTGTCGTACGCGGCGGCCTGCACCGTCGGTGACGGGCTCGCCGACGCGGAGGCGCTCGCCGCGGAGTCCTTGCCCGCCTCGTCCGAGCCGGAGTCGGAGGAGCAGCCCGCGACGATCAGCATCGCGGGGACGGCGGCCACGCCGACGAGGGCGCGGGAAAGGCGCCGGGGTCGCTGTTCGCTCGGGTCACGCTGGGCTGTTCGCTGCATGGTTCCTTCACTCATCAGACTCGTGGTTCCTGCCGTCGGATCGGGTCCGAGGGGCCACGGTACGCGGTGAGCAAGGCGGACGTTTCGCTTTCGCCGTCTTCGCGAAAGCACCCGAACAGCCCTCAGCCGGCCAGCGACTCGGCCAGCTCGGCGGCCAGTTTCCTTGCCCTGTCCTGCATTTCCTCGCTGTCCGGTACGGCGCCGACGACGGCCGGCTGCTCCTCGTACTGGACGGTCACGATGACGTTGGACGTGCGGAACGCCACAGTCACCGTGCGCTGTCGGGCCGTCGAACCGGCGCTGCTCAACAGGTCGTCGAGGAACGCCTCCTCCCCGAGGTCCTCCAGGACCCGGGGCTGGAGGTCGGTGGGGGTGGCGGACGGTGAGGCGGAGGCGGAGGCGCTGCCCGAGGGGGTCGAGGAGGGGGAGCCGCTCGGGGTGGCGCCGGGGCTCTCGGTGTCGACGGGCGCGGAGTCGGTGACCGTGGGCTCGGGGAGGTTGGCCGCCGTGCGCCGGCCGGCGAAGATCTCCTCGGCCTGGGCGTCGTCGCTGACGGAGTTGTCGTACGACACCACGCGTTCGAAGTCGACGAAGAGATGGTCGGTGGCCTGCGCCGACTCCACCTTCCAACGGCAGCCGACCTTGCGGTCGGTGTCGTAGGTGAGGGTCGCGGTGCCCTCGTAGGCGCGCTCGCGCTGTTCCTCGTCGGCGAGTTGCTGGATGCCGGGGAGCAGCAGGTCGAGGGTGTCCGGGTCGGCGGCGCCGCAGGGTTCGGGGAGGGTGCGGTAGCGGCCGGGCTCGGCCGCCACGGACGCCGTACCGGCATCGCCCGGGTTGGAGTTGTCGGTCTCGCCGCCCTCCGCGGAGGCGCCGGTGCAGCCGGCCAGCAGGGCCGCGAGGAGCGCGGCGGCGCCGGGTACGTACGCCTTCCGCTGCACGGTCGGCTCCTCTCGCTGCGGGTTAATCGTTTGCGGGGTGGGGGCGGCCCCTGGAGACAATGTGTATCGCACGCAATGCCGTGGACGCCGGTCCGTTGTCCCTTTCGTTGACCTTGGCGCCGGTTTTGCGATTTAAGACTTTCGCTGGTTGTCGGGGGAAAGAGGACGATATGTCGTACGTGGAAATGCCGGGCGCGAAGGTTCCGATCCGGATGTGGACGGATCCGGCGACGGTGGAGGACGTGGCCCTCCAGCAGCTGCGGAACGTGGCGACCCTGCCCTGGATCAAGGGCCTCGCGGTCATGCCGGACGTCCACTTCGGCAAGGGTGCGACGGTCGGCTCGGTCATCGCGATGCAGGGTGCGGTGTGCCCGGCGGCGGTCGGCGTGGACATCGGCTGCGGAATGTCCGCGGTGAAGACGTCCCTCACGGCCAACGACCTCCCGGGCGACCTGTCCCGCCTCCGCTCGAAGATCGAGCAGGCGATTCCGGTGGGGCGGGGGATGCACGACTCGCCCGTCGATCCGGGCGGCTTCCACGGCCTGGCCACCGCGGGGTGGGACGACTTCTGGGAGCGGTTCGACGGGGTCGCCGACGCCGTGAAGTTCCGTCAGGAGCGGGCCACCAAGCAGATGGGAACGCTTGGGTCGGGAAATCACTTCTGTGAAGTATGCGTGGATATGTCCGGTTCGGTGTGGCTCATGCTGCACTCCGGTTCCCGGAACATCGGCAAGGAGCTGGCCGAGTTCCACATCGGAGTGGCGCAGAAGCTGCCGCAGAACCAGGGCCTGATCGACCGGGACCTCGCCGTCTTCATCGCCGACACCCCGCAGATGGCGGCGTACGAACACGACCTGTACTGGGCCCAGCAGTACGCCAAGTACAACCGGACGCTGATGATGGCGCTCCTCAAGGACGTGATCCGCAAGGAGTTCAAGAAGGCGAAGGTGACCTTCGAGCCCGAGGTGAGCTGCCACCACAACTACGTGAGCCGCGAGCGCTACGAGGGCATGGACCTGCTCGTCACCCGCAAGGGCGCGATCAGCGCCCGCACTGGTGAGTACGGGATCATCCCCGGCTCGATGGGCACGGGTTCGTACATCGTGAAGGGGCTCGGCAACGAGAAGTCCTTCAACTCGGCCTCGCACGGCGCCGGTCGGCGGATGAGCCGCAACGCGGCCAAGCGCCGCTTCTCCACCAAGGACCTGGAGGAGCAGACCCGGGGCGTGGAGTGCCGCAAGGACTCCGGTGTCGTCGACGAGATCCCGGGCGCCTACAAGCCGATCGAGCAGGTCATCGACCAGCAGCGCGACCTGGTGGAGGTCGTCGCGAAGCTGAAGCAGGTCATCTGCGTGAAGGGGTGACCGGCAGAAGGGCCCCGGCTGTTGCCGGGGCCCTTCTTGTGTTTCAACCGGTGTGTTCCAGAAGGGTGTTGCGCAGGCTCTCCCGCAGCGCTTCTGCTTTCAGGCCCAGTTGGTCGGATACGTACGCGTCGATCGAGCCGTAGCGGGTTTTCATGGCGGCCAGGTAGAGGGTCATGACCTCGGTGGGGGCCTGGGCGTAGGCGGGCCAGGTGGGGGGCTGGTTGTTGTTGCGGGTGGTCCAGTCCGCCAGGAGGGCCTTCGTGGCTCTGTTGGTGCGGGCGAAGTCCTCGGTGATCGTGGGCTCCGGGACGTCCAGCAGGGTCAGGATCAGGGCTGCCAGCTGGCCCGTGCGGTCCTTGCCCGAGGCGCAGTGGAAGACCAGGGGGTCCTTCGACTCCGCGATCAGTTCCAGGGCCTGGCGGATCTCCGCGGTGCCGTCCTCGGCCACCTCCATGTACCGCTCCGCCAGGTACGGGCCCGCCGCGACGTCCGCGGTGAGTGCCGCCTGGTCGTAGGGGCGGTGCTCGATGCCGAGGTTGCGGTAGGTGAGGGAGGGGTGGTCCGGGACGCGGCCGCGGGCCTCGATCTCCCAGGGGTGGCGCAGGTCGATCACCGTTCGGACGCCCAGGGCGAGGAAGCGGGACCAGTCCTCGGTGCCCTCTCGGAGCTTGCCGAGGGAGTCGGCGCGGTACAGGCGGCCGGGGCGGACCCGGCGGCCGTCGACGGTCCGACAGCCGCCCAGGTCACGGAAGTTGTGCAGGGCGTCGAAGCGTATGCGTCCGGTCACGGTCCCGGTGGTACAGCGCGGGGCCGTCTCCGCCAACGGGGTTTGCCCGCGTGGCGGGGTCAGACCTCGCGGTGGACCTTCGTGTTCGACGCCTGGGCTCGGGGGCGGACCACCAGGAGGTCGATGTTGACGTGGCTGGGGCGGGTCACCGCCCAGGTGATCGTCTCGGCCACGTCGTCGGCGCTCAGGGGCTCCGCCACGCCCTGGTAGACCTTCGCGGCCTTCTCCGTGTCGCCGCCGAAGCGGGTGAGAGCGAACTCGTCCGTCTTCACCATGCCGGGCGCGACCTCGACGACCCGGACCGGCCTGCCGACGATCTCCAGCCGGAGCGTCTCGGCGAGGACGTGCGCCCCGTGCTTGGCGGCCACGTAGCCCGCGCCGCCCTCGTAGGTGCCGTGGCCGGCCGTCGAGGACACCACGACCACCGTTCCGTCGCCGCTCGCCTCCAGCTTCGGCAGCAGGGCCTGGGTGAGGTTGAGGGTGCCGATGACGTTGGTCTCGTACATCGTGCGCCAGTCGGCCGGGTCGCCGGTGGCCACCGGGTCGGCGCCCAGCGCGCCGCCGGCGTTGTTGACCAGGACCGCGATGGTCCGGAACGCCGTGGCGAACTCGTCGACCGCGGCCCGGTCGGTGACGTCCAGCTGGTACGCGACGGCCGAGTGCCCGGCCGCGTTGATCTCCTCGGCCAGCGCCTCGATGCGGTCCTTGCGGCGGGCCGTGAGGACGACCCGGTGGCCGGCCGCGGCCAGCTGCCGCGCGGTCGCGGCGCCGATTCCGCTGCTCGCACCGGTGACGACGGCGATGCGGGAGTCTGCGGAGGGTGCGGCGGGGGACATGGGGCTGCTCCTCGGGAGGGGGAGGGGTGAGGCTGTCCGGTCAGGATAGGTGGCTGGTCCGGTGGGGGGCGGGGTGGTGTGTTCGTCACCTGATGGACGGCGCCTGTCGGGCCTTTCGCGTGGGATACATCCGTACGACTGGATGACTAATTGCGGGTGTGTGCGAAGGAGTGGGCGGTATGTGGTGTGTGCGGGTGGTCGGGGCCGGGGTCGCGGCGGTGCTGGCGGTGACGGGTGCCGCCTCGGGGGCCGGTGCTGTCGCGGAGCCGGAGGCGGACCTCGCCTATCACGGGGTGGCGGAGCTGTCCCTGGGCCGGGTCGACCTGCGGCTCACCCCGCGCAATCACGGCCCGGCGGCGGTGGAGGACGCGACGGTACGGCTGCGCTGGTCGGAGCCGCTCGCCAACCGGCAGTGGCTGCCGGAGGGCTGCGCCCGGTCGGGTGCGCGGGCGGTGCTGTGCCGGGTGGGGGCGCTGGAGGCGGACGAGGTCGGCGAGGGGATCGAGGTGCGGGTCTGGCTGGAGGGGGCGCCCTCGGAGGTCCTGCTGGAGATCGACACGGTGTGGAGCGGCGGCGCGGTGGACCGCAACCGGGACAACGACCGGCAGCGGGTGCTGGTCCTCGACACCGGGGACACGTACTACTTCTGAGCCGCTCCGGAGGGGGTCCGGTCCTCGTCGTCGTAGCGTTCGCGCGCCGCGTGGACCTGGTCGATGTGGGTCTCGGCCCAGTCCTTCACGGCCGTCAGCAGCATCGCGAGGCTGTGGCCGAGGGGGGTCAGCTCGTAGTCGACGCGGACCGGCACGGACGGGGTGACCGTGCGGAAGAGGATGCCGTCGCGCTCCAGGGAGCGCAGGGTCTGGGTGAGCATCTTGGGGCTGACCCCGGCGATCCTGCGGCCGAGGTCGCTGTAGCGCATGGGGCCTGCGGCGAGCGCGGAGACCACCAGGCTGACCCACTTGTCGCTGATGCGGTCCAGGAGCTGGTTGGTGGGGCAGCCGCGCAGGAACGCGTCGTACTCGACGCGGGCCTCCTCGCGCCGCTGGGCCGCCGTCTTCGTCGCCATGGGCTCACCTCCGGGTGATGTACGCACCTCCAGGTAACTACTTACCAATGGATAGTAGCTCTTCCTAGGGTTGTTGATGCCGAGGAGATACCGAGGCGAGCAACTCCATTCGAGGAGCGGTCGGTTATGCGTGCAGTGGTGGTTTCGACGTTCGGCGGACCCGAGGCCGTGCGGGTCGTGGAGACCCGGGTGCCCGAGCCGGGGGCGGGGCAGATACGGATCAGGGTCGCGGCGGCGGCGCTGAACCCGGTGGACGCCGGGGTGCGCGAGGGCGTCTTCGGGGGCGGCTCGGGCGAGTGGCTCGGGCTGGGGTGGGACGTGGCGGGGACGGTGGACGCGGTCGGCGGCGACGGGGGTTCCGGCGGTTCCGGGTGGGCGGTCGGTGATGACGTCGTCGCGCTGGTCTACGGCACGGTGAAGCCGCTGGGCACGCACGCCGAGTACGTCGTGGTGGACGCGGGCGCGGTGGCCAAGGCGCCGGCCGGGGTGGACGCCGTACACGCGGCCACGGTGCCGCTGAACGCCCTGACCGCCGCGCAGGCGCTGGATCTGCTGGAGGTCGTGCCGGGGCGGTCGCTGCTGGTCACCGGGGCCGCGGGGGCGGTGGGCGGGTACGCCGTCCAGCTCGCCGCGCACCGCGGGATCGAGGTGACCGCGCTGGCCCGGGAGGCGGACGGGGAACTCCTGCGGTCGCTGGGCGCGGCGCGTCTCGCCGGGGCCGACGAGGGCGGCTTCGACGCGGTGCTCGACGCGGCGGTGCTCGGTGAGCCGGCGCTGGCCCGGGTGCGGGACGGGGGCGCGTACGCCGGGGTGATCCCGGGGGCGCATCCGGCGCCGGTGCGGGGGGTGCGTACGGCCGCGGTGGAGGTGAGCGCGGACGGGGAGCGCCTCGCCGAGCTGGTCGGGCTGGTGGAGAAGGGGGTGCTGACGCTCCGGGTGGCCGGTACGTACGCCCTGGAGGAGGCGGCGGAGGCGCACGCCAGGCTGGCCGGGGGCGGGGTGCGGGGGCGGTTGGTGCTGGTGCCCTGAGCCGGCGGCCGGGGGGTGGGGAATAGGGGGCGCGGGGTCGCCGTTCAGGGGTATAGTTGAACAATCAACAACCTGGAGGGTGAGCGACCATGCAGTTCGGAATCTTCAGCGTCGGCGACGTCACGCCGGACCCCACCACGGGTCGGACGCCGACCGAGCGTGAGCGCATCAAGGCCATGGTCGCCATCGCGCTGAAGGCCGAAGAGGTCGGCCTGGACGTCTTCGCGACCGGCGAGCACCACAACCGGCCGTTCGTGCCGTCGTCGCCGACGACGATGCTCGGCTACATCGCGGCGAAGACGGAGCGGCTGGTCCTCTCCACCTCCACCACCCTCATCACCACCAACGACCCGGTGAAGATCGCGGAGGACTTCGCGATGCTCCAGCACCTGGCCGACGGCCGGGTCGACCTGATGATGGGCCGCGGCAACACGGGCCCCGTGTACCCGTGGTTCGGGAAGGACATCAGGGAGGGCATCAACCTCGCCATCGAGAACTACGCCCTGGTCCACCGGCTGTGGCGGGAGGACGTGGTGAACTGGGAGGGCAAGTTCCGCACCCCCCTCCAGGGCTTCACCTCCACGCCCCGCCCGCTCGACGGCGTCGCGCCGTTCGTCTGGCACGGCTCCATCCGCTCCCCGGAGATCGCCGAGCAGGCGGCGTACTACGGCGACGGGTTCTTCCACAACAACATCTTCTGGCCGGCCGACCACACCAAGCGGATGGTCGAGCTCTACCGCAGCCGGTACGCCCACTACGGCCACGGCACCGCCGAGCAGGCGATCGTCGGGCTCGGCGGGCAGGTGTTCATGCGGAAGAACTCGCAGGACGCGGTGCGCGAGTTCCGCCCCTACTTCGACAACGCGCCGGTCTACGGCCACGGGCCCTCCCTGGAGGACTTCACCGAGCAGACCCCGCTGACCGTCGGCTCCCCGCAGCAGGTCATCGAGAAGACCCTGGCCTTCCGCGACTACGCCGGCGACTACCAGCGCCAGCTGTTCCTGATGGACCACGCCGGTCTGCCCCTGAAGACCGTGCTGGAGCAGCTCGACCTGCTCGGCGAGGAGGTCGTGCCGGTGCTGCGCGAGGAGTTCGCGAAGAACCGTCCGGCCGACGTGCCGGACGCCCCGACCCACGCATCCCTCAAGGCCGCGCAGGAGAAGTCCGCGCAGGAGGTGACCGTCCGATGAAGCTCGTCGTCGTCTCGGCGGGGCTGAGCGTCCCGTCCTCGACCCGGCTGCTCGGTGACCGGCTGGCCGCCGCGGTGCGGGGGCGGACCTCCGCCGAGGTGGAGGTCGTGGAGCTGCGCGACCTCGCCGTGGAGATCGCGCACAATTTCACCAACGGCTTCGCCGGGCGGAAGCTGGCCGCGGCCCAGGCGGCGGTCACCGGGGCCGACGGGCTGATCGTGGTCACGCCGGTGTTCTCGGCGTCGTACAGCGGACTGTTCAAGTCGTTCTTCGACGTGCTGGAGCAGGACGCGCTGGCGGGCAAGCCGGTGCTGCTCGCCGCGACCGGCGGTACCGCCCGCCACTCGCTGGTCCTGGAACACGCCCTGCGCCCCCTCTTCGCCTACCTGCACGCCGTGGCCGTCCCGACCGGCGTCTACGCGGCCTCGGAGGACTGGGGCGCGGAGGGTCTGGACGGGCGGATCGAGCGCGCGGCGGGGGAGCTGGCGGCGCTGATGACGGGGCTGCGGGCGGCGGTGCCGGCGCAGGAGCGGCTGGTGCCGTTCGAGGAGCAGCTCGCCGCGCTGCGGGCGTGACGGGGTTTGGTTCGGTGCGGGGGCGCGCGTTCTTGCGCGCCCCCGCGGCCGGGCCCGGTGTGCGCCTCCGCGGCCGGGCCCCCGTGGGAGGCTCCGTGCGCGCCTCCGGGACGGTGAGAGGCAGGTAAAAAGGCCCCGCGAGCAGCGGCCCGTCCCGCTGGACCGCCGTACGTGTTGGCAGACTGGCAGGGTGCCTCAGACCGTGCTCCTCGCCGAAGACGACCGCGCCATCCGGCATGCCCTGGAGCGTGCCCTGACCCTGGAGGGCTACCGGGTCACCGCCGTCGCCGACGGTGTGGAGGCGCTGGCGCAGGCCCACACCTCGCCGCCGGACGTGCTCGTCCTGGACGTGATGATGCCCGGCATCGACGGCCTCCAGGTCTGCCGCGTCCTGCGCGCCGAGGGCGACCGCACCCCGATCCTGATGCTGACGGCGCTCGTGGAGACCCAGGACCGCATCGCGGGCCTGGACGCGGGCGCCGACGACTACGTGGTCAAGCCCTTCGACGTCGAGGAGGTCTTCGCCCGCCTGCGCGCCCTGCTGCGCCGCACCGGCCAGGGCGAGAACGGCGCGGCCGACCCCCCTCGGCAGCCGGCCCCCGAACAGCCCACGGCGCCGGCCCCCGACCGGTGGCTGGAGGCGGCCGGGCTGCGGATGGACCCCCAGGCCCGCCGGGTCTGGCGCGGCACCCGCGAACTGGAGCTGACCCGCACCGAGTTCGAGCTGCTGGAGCTGCTGGTGCGCAACGCCGGGATCGTCCTCGACCACGCCACCATCTACGACCGCATCTGGGGCTACGACTTCGGCCCCGGCTCCAAGAACCTCGCCGTCTACGTCGGCTATCTGCGCCGCAAGCTCGACGAGCCCGGCGCCCCGCCGCTGATCCACACGGTGCGCGGTGTGGGTTACGTGCTCCGGGAGGACTGAGTGGGCCGCGTCCGGCGGCTGCTGCGGGACCGGCGTCCCCGGCTGGCCTCGCTGCGCACCACCTTCGCGGTGTCCTTCGCCACCGTCACCGCCGCCGTCACCGTGCTCGTCGGCATCCTGTCCTACAGCGCCGCCGCGCGACTGGTGCGGGTGGACCAGCAGTCCGTCTTCGACGAGGTCGTCCAGGACGTCCGCAACGAGGTCTCCGCCCGGCGGATGGACCCGGAGGACTTCTCCTCCACCGCGCCCGGCCACGACCTGGTCCGGCCCGCGCGCACCGATGTGCAGGTGCTCGGCCCGGACGGCTCCGTCTACGACCCCGGCCGGCCGGGGCTGCCGGTCACCGACGCCGACCGGCGGATCGCCGCGGAGCGGCCCTCGGGCAGCTGGGTGGTCCACGCCGACGTCGACGTCGGCAGCGACGTGTACCGGATCGCCACCGTCTCGCTCGGCGACGGGCGCGGCGCGGTGCAGATCGCCCAGGAGTTCAGCGACACCGAGGACCTGCTGCGCGCGCTCCAGCAGCGGACGCTGATACTGATGTCCGCCGTGGTGATCGGGGCCGGGCTCTTCGGCTGGTGGCTGGCCCGCCGGATCACCCGCAGGCTGATCGTCCTCACCTCCGCCGCCGAGGACGTCGCCCGCACCCGCAGGCTCGGCATCCAGGTCCCGGTGGCCGGTTACGACGAGGTGGGGCGGCTCGGGCGGGCCTTCGACCGGATGCTGGGGCGGCTCGCGCAGTCCGAGGAGGACCAGCGGCGGCTGGTGCAGGACGCCGGGCACGAGCTGCGCACCCCGCTGACCTCGCTGCGTACGAACATCTCGCTGCTGCGCCGGATCGACGAGTTCCCGCCCGGTACGCGCGACGAGCTGGTCGCCGACCTCGCCCAGGAGGCGCTGGAACTGACCGACCTGGTCAATGAGCTGGTCGATCTGGCGGCGGGCCAGTCCGACTCGGAGCCGCCGCAGCGGGTCGACCTCGCCGACATCGCGGAGGACGTGGCGGGGCTGGCCCGGCGGCGCACCGGGCGGCGGATCGAGGTACGGGCCGGCGGGGACACCACGGCCGACGTGCGGCCCGGGATGGTCCAGCGGGCGATGTCCAACCTCGTGGAGAACGCGGCCAAGTTCGACCGGGGCGGCACCGCACCCATCGAGATCAACGTGGCCGGCCCCGCCGTGCACGGCACCGTGCGGGTCGAGGTCCTGGACCGGGGGCCGGGGATCACGGACGACGACCTGACCCATGTCTTCGACCGCTTCTACCGCGCCACGGACGCCCGTTCCCTGCCCGGCTCCGGGCTCGGCCTGTCGATCGTGCGGGAGGTCGCCCTGGCCCACGGCGGCGCGACCTTCGCCGCCCACCGGCCCGGGGGCGGCTCGGTCATCGGCTTCACGGTGGGCACGGGCTTCGAGGCGGACCCCGGTACGGAGGACTGAGGGGCCGCCCGACCGGGCCCTACGCCCAGGCCGGCGCCCTCCCGCCCCGCCCCCAGGCCGGCGCCCTCCCGCCCCGCCCCCAGCCCCGCGCTCTCCCGCCCCGCCCCAGCCCCGCGCCCTCCCGCCCCGCTCCCGTCGGCCGTTACGCTCCGGATCATGTTGAGCCGTGAAGAGGGTGCCGCGCTCGCCGCTGTCGACGAAGGTGACGCGGTCCGCACGCTGCTGGAGCTGATGGCCGTCCCCAGCGTCACCGGCAGTGCGGCCGAGTCCGAGTTGCAGCACCTCCTCGCCCGCAGGCTCGAACTGCTCGGCCTGGACGTGGATCTGTGGTCCATGGACCTGGCCGGACTGCGCGCCGACCCGGACTTCCCCGGCTCGGAGGCCCCGCGCGAGGAGGCCTGGGGGCTGGTCGGCACCACGGGCGGCGAGGACGGGCCGACGCTCGTCCTCCAGGGCCACGTCGACGTCGTACCGCCCGGGGACCCCGCCACCTGGGAGGGCGATCCGTTCGTGCCCCGGGTCACCGGGGACCTCGTGCACGGGCGCGGCGCCTGCGACATGAAGGCGGGGCTGACCGCGCACCTCGCCGCGCTGGCCGCGATCCGGGCGGCCGGGATCCGGCTGCGCGGAAAGGTCGCCGTGCACTTCGTGGTGGGGGAGGAGGACGGCGGTCTCGGCGCCTTCGGCACCCTGCGCCGGGGACACCGCGGGGACGCCTGTGTCATCACCGAGCCCACCGGCGGAAGTGTGATCACCGCCAACGCCGGCGCGCTGACCTTCCGGCTCGCGGTGCCCGGCAGGTCCGCGCACGGCAGTTCGCGCGAGCAGGGCGTGAGCGCGATCGACGCGTATCTGCCGCTGCACCGGGCGCTGGCCCGGCTGGAGGAGGAGCGCAACCGGGACCCGGCGCCGCTGATGGCCGAGTACCCGATCCCGTACGGGCTGTCGGTGGGCACCCTGCGGGCCGGTGACTGGGCGAGCAGCGTGCCCGACCTGCTGGTCGCCGAGGGGCGGCTCGGGGTGCGGCTGGGCGAGGAACCGGCCCTGGCGCGGGCGGAGTTCGAGCGGTGCGTGGCCGAGGCGTGCGCCGCGGACCCGTGGCTGCGGGACCACCCGGCGACGGTGACCTGGCCGGGCGGGCAGTTCGCGAGCGGGGCGCTGCCGGACGGGCATCCCCTCGCCGCGCTGGTGCGGGCCGCGCGGGACGACGCGGTGGGCGACGGCCGGCCCCGGGTGCGGGGTGCGACGTACGGCAGCGATCTGCGGCTCTACGCCGGTGCCGGGATTCCCACGCTCCAGTACGGGCCCGGGGACATCCAGGTCGCGCACAGCGCCCGGGAGCAGGTGTCGGTGCGCGAAGTCGTGGACGCCGCGCGGACGTTGGTGCCGGTCGTTCTCAGGAGCGTGGGGACTCGGTGAGCACCGGCGCCCGGAGGCAGGTCGGGCGCCGGTGCGGTCGGGTTACGGCGTGACCACCGAGCCGTCGAACGTCACCACCAGGCGTCCGTCGGAGGCGAGGGACCAGCCGAGGGCGCCGTCGTAGGAGGAGCAGCGGGAGCCGTTGGAGCCGGACCAGAACTGGTTGGTGCTGTCGGTGTTGCCGACGATCCGGTCGTTGGTGCCGCTGCCGCTCCGGCAGGAGGTGTTGTTGCGGAACACCGAACTGCCCGCGTCGAAGTTGAAGTTGCGCTCGGTGTTGTCGACGCTGACGTTGTTGGAGATCGTCATCGAGCCCGGGTTGCTGTTGTAGGTGAACCCGTGCTTGCCGTTGTCGACGGCGAAGCTGCGCCGGACGATGTGGTTGACGGGCACGTCCTCGCCGCCGAGCTTGTAGCCGTTGCGGTCGCCGTTGCCGGCCTGGGAGCCGTTGCTGAGGGTGCCGTTCCCGTAGGAGAGCGAGTCCTCGATGGTGACCGGGCCGATGGGGTCCTCGTCGGCGTAGGTGTAGAGGTCCCAGCCGTCGTCGATGTTGTTGTGGGCGACGGCGTAGCGGAAGACGTTGCCGGTGCCGGTGGTGAGCTTCGCGGCGAAGCCGTCGGCGTCCTCGCCGTCGGAGTCGGCGTTGTCGTGCGACTCGGCGCTGAGGATCAGGTTGTTCGACGGCCACTGCGCGGTCGGCGTGGTGGAGGTCATCCTGCCGAGCTGGAGTCCGGTGTCCCGGTTGAAGCGGGTGATGGTGCGCTCGACGACGTTGTTGCTGCCGCCGACGAAGATGCCGTTGTCCCCGGCGCGTTCGACGATCAGCCCCTTGATGTGCCAGTACGAGGCGTTCAGTTGCAGCCCTCGGTTGGACGAACTCTCGCTCTGGGCGGAGAAGTTCAGCACCGGTGTCTCGCCCGGGTAGGCGGTCAGGGTGGTGCGGGCGGAGGAGGTGCCGTTGTTCCCGGCCGGGATCGTGACCGTGGACGCCTGGTTGTACGTGCCGCCGCGCACGTAGATCGTGCCGCCGGCGGTGATCCGGCTGATCGCCGAGGTCAGGGTGGTGGGCGCCGACTGGGTGCCGGCCGCGCTGTCGCTGCCGTTGGGGGCCACGTAGAGGGTGCTGCCGGTGGGCGGGGTGGTGTCGCCGGTCACCGCCTCGACGTAGTCGACGTTGGGCAGGCCGTTCGAGGTGGTGGGGTTGAGGCGGACGGTGTTGCTGCCCGCGTTCAGGTTGACCGTCAGGGTCTGGGTGGTCCAGGTCGACCAGGCGCCGGTGCCGGCGAAGGTCGGGGTCTGCACGGTGGTGCCGTTGACGAGGACGTTCGCCGGGCGGGCGGTCGTGGTGCCGTTGGCGTAGCGGATGGTCAGCGTGGCGGTGCCCGCCGTCGCCGTGTTGACGGTGAACTGGGCGTATCCGCTGGTGGAGTTGGTGCCGTTGCAGAATCCGCTGCCGGAGTAGCCGGTCCAGTCGGAGTCGATCGTCCCGGTGCAGACCGACGGTGAGGTCTCGGCCTCGTAGCGGGTGGTCGCGGCCTGTGCGGCCGGGTTGCCGGCCAGCGCGACGAGCGCGCCGGCGAGCAGGCCGGCGCACGCGAGAGCGGGTCTCAGGTGCATCGTGGTGCCTCCAGGAGAAACGGACGCGGGTGCCGACCCCTTGGGGGTAAGCGCTTTCTCCCGAGAAGCTTGGGAGTGGTGTCGTGCGCGCGTCAATATCTGCGTACGTGATTCTTGTTCAAGGGAGTGAACGTAGGGGTGTGGGTCGCGGTGTGTGCGCGGGGTGCCCCGGGTGTCATCGGGTGGTGGTTTCGCGGTGGCCTCGACGGCTGCTCGCGAGCCCCTCGGGCGACCGGGCCATGAGTGAATGGATTTGCAGAGCATCGCATATGTTCAGTCGCGCCGGAGCTTGCCGAGTGGTCGCCTGCGACGCTTCAACTGACCTGTTTACAGTCAAACTTGCACGTCAAGCGGCCGTTGGTCTCGCATCTTGAGATCTTGCCGCAACCCCCTTGCGACTGCATGATCATTCATTCAGGCTGAGCCGAAAGTTCTGTCGGCACCATTACCTCTCTTGTTGCCAGGAAGGCGGCGCAGATCGTGCGGAACGACGCGAGCGAAGGCGGCGGGCTGATTCGGGGCCGCTTCGGCGAGGGCATGTCGGAGGTGATGGAGCAGATCAACGCGTCCATCGGATTCGACAAGCGAATGGCCATGCAGGACATCGACGGCTCCGTAGCCCACGTGACGATGCTGTGCGAGCGGAACATCGTCTCCGCGGAGGACGCCGCCGCGATCCTGGGCGGCCTGGAGACGATCCGCGGTGAGATCCGGGCGGGCGAGTTCACGTACTCCGTGGCGCTCGAGGACATCCACATGAACATCGAGTCCCGGCTCGGTGAGCTGATCGGCGCCGCGGCCGGCCGGCTGCACACCGCGCGCAGCCGCAACGACCAGGTCGCCACCAGCTTCCGGCTCTGGGTGCGCGACGCGCACGACCGCGCGCTGGCCCTGCTCCTGCAGCTCATCGAGGTCCTCGTCGAGCAGGCCGGGCGGAACACCGCCACGATCATGCCGGGGTACACCCATCTGCAGAGCGCGCAGCCCGTCTCCTTCGGCCACCACCTGATGGCCTACGTGGAGATGTTCGGCCGGGACCACGGCCGGCTGCGGGACTCCCGCGAGCGGATGAACGAGGCCCCCCTGGGCGCTGCCGCGCTGGCCGGCACGTCCTTCCCCATCGACCGCGAACGCACCGCGGAACTCCTGGGGTTCACCCGGCCCATGCACAACTCGCTGGACGCGGTCTCCGACCGGGACTTCGCCCTGGAGTACCTTGCCGCCGCCGCGCTGTGCATGACGCACCTGTCCCGGCTGGCCGAGGAGATCGTGCTGTGGATGTCGCCGCAGTTCGACTTCGTCGAGCTGTCGGACGCCTGGACCACCGGCTCCTCGATCATGCCGCAGAAGCGGAACCCGGACGCCGCCGAGCTGGTCCGGGGCAAGACCGGCCGGGTGCACGGCTCCCTGTTCGGCCTGCTGACGGTGATGAAGGCGCTGCCGCTGACGTTCTCCAAGGACATGCAGGAGGACAAGGAGCGGACCTTCGACGGCGCCGACACCTTCGAGCTCTGTCTGAAGGCCACCATCGGCATGATCGGCGACATGACCGCGCGGGCGCCGCAGATGCGCGCCGCGGCCGGGGCCGCCCACGCCACCGCGACCGACCTGGCGGACTGGCTGACGCGTGAACTCGGCATGCTGTTCCGGGAGGCCCACCACATCACGGGCCGGCTGGTCCGGCTCGCCGACGAGCGCGGCCGGGACCTCGCGGAGCTGACCCTCGACGAGCTGCGGGAGGTCGACGAGCGCATCGACGAGGGCGTGCTCGCGGTGCTCGGCGTCGAGGACTCGGTCAACTCGCGGCGCAGCCTCGGCGGCACCTCGCCGGAGTGCGTGGCACGGGAGGTCGAGGCGTGGCGGGCCCGGATCGAGCACCTGTACGTCAAATGACCACCTGACGAAGGCTGTTCGGGATACGCGAGTTCCGGTTCTGTGCGTGGCGCGGCTGTGCGCGATGACCGGGGCCGTCCTCTCCGGCCTCGCGCTCGGCACGGTGATGTCCGACGAGACGGGCTCGCCGTCGCTGACGGCGGCCGCGCTGGTCGGCGGGCCGCTCGTGCAACTCGTCCTCGCGCGCCATCTGCCGGCCACCTCGGACCCGACGGCGGCCGCGCACCGCGATGATCGTCATGGCGACGATCCCGACGAGTACGGCGACCCTGCACCTGCTGCCCGGCTGAGTCGGCGGACGCGGTTCCTGTTCCTCGCGGGCGGCCGTGTGCCGATGGCCGCGGCTTCCGGCGGTCCTCGCGCTGCTGTCGGGGATCGTCCCGAAGGGCGGATGTGGAAGAACCGGAGGGCTTCCGCGTGAGGCGGTATTGAGCGACCCTGGTCGCGGCTGCGTACCTCATCGTGACGACGGCAGGCCGGATGCGAGGATGAGGCGCCATGACTGCAGGGTGGTGTTCTCGCACAGTACGGGCCGCGGTGTTCGCGGCCGTCTGTGTGCTGCTCGCCGCCCTGGGCCACGTCCTGATGTCCGGCAGCCATGTGCCCGCGTGGGCCCTGGCCGCCGGGGCCGTCGTGACCGGCGGGGCGGGCTGGCGGCTCGCCGGCCGTGAGCGCGGGCTGCCGCTGGTCGTGACGGTCGTGGTGGCCGCCCAGACCGGGCTCCACTGGGGCTTCTCCCTGGCGCAACCGTCCGCGGGAGCCGCCGGGGCCGCCGCGGAACCCACGGACATGGGTGCCGCGCACATGCACCCGATGGGCTCCATGGGTTCCATGCACTCCATGGGCGCGATGGGCTCCATGGACGGGCACTCCATGGACACCGCCGGCCACTCCATGACCGGCTCGTCGTCCTTCGGCATGCTCGCCGCCCACCTGCTGGCCGCGCTGCTGTGCGGACTGTGGCTGGCGTACGGCGAGCAGGCCGCGTTCCGCATCCTGCGGGCCGTGGCCGGCCGGCTCTCGGCGCCGCTGCGCCTTCTGCTCGGCCTGACTCTCACCCCGGAGCGCCCGCGGATCCGCCCGCGCCGCCGCTCCTCGCGCCGTGCGCGGCGCCTTCTCCTCGTCCACGCGATCACTTCCCGGGGTCCGCCCGTGGGGACCGTTGTCGGCTGACGACGACACCTGACCCGAGGCCGCCGGCCAGGCGCCTCGGGTCCTGGCCGTACGCCCTTCGCGGCGCCGTACGGCACTCCCCGCACGCACCGGACCGCCCGCGCCCCGACGCGCCCCGGTCCGGATCATGGATGACCGAGAAGGACACCAGGTGATCACTACTGCCCTGCCCGTGCGCGAAAAACCCGACACGGAGCGGTCGTTGGACGAGACGGCCACCGCCTGGGCGCTCGCGGCCCGGACCGGAGACCCGGCCGCCGTCGACCACTTCGTACGCGCCCTGCACCGGGACGTGCAGCGCTACGTCGCGTACCTGTGCGCCGATCCCCAGGCTGTGGACGACCTCGCGCAGGACACCTTCCTGCGGGCGCTCGGCAGCCTGCACCGCTTCGAGGGCCGTTCCTCGGCCCGCTCCTGGCTGCTGGCCATCGCCCGCCGGGCGGTGATCGACAGCTACCGGCGCGCCGCCGCCCGGCCCCGGCTGTCGGGCGCCGCGGACTGGCAGGTGGCCGTGGAGAACGCGCAGCCGCGCCATGTGCCCGGGTTCGACGACGGAGTCGTCCTGCTGGACCTGCTGGCCGCGCTGCCCGCCGAGCGCCGGGAGGCGTTCGTGCTCACGCAGTTGCTCGGGCTGCCGTACGCGGAGGCGGCCGAGGTGAGCGACTGCCCGGTCGGCACCGTGCGTTCACGGGTGGCGCGGGCCCGGGCGACGCTGCTGGACCTGCTGGACGAGACGGGGGAGCACACGCTCCGGGCGGCGTGACCCTCGACGTAAAACAGGCGTAAAAATTGCCGGATTCCGGCAATGAAACGATCCGGCGGAGCATGTCAATATTCCGTCAAGTCGGAGGTCGGCGCCGGGGATCGGGGGACAGCGCGCATGGTCTGGTTTCTCGGACTGGGCATCACGGGGGTCGCGCTGCTCGCCCTGTCGCTGGTCTTCGACGGAATCCTGGAGGGGATTCTGGACGGCGCGCTGGACGGCGCGCTGGACGGCGCGCTCGACGGATTGCTGTCGTTGCCGGTCGTCGCCGGGTTCGTGGCGATGACCGGCTTCGGCGGCGCCATCGCGGCCGGGGGCTTCGGCGCCGGTCCGGTGGCGGCCACCGCGGTGGGCGTGGGCGCGGGTGCGGGGACGGCCTGGCTGACGTACCGCTTCAGCCGTGCGCTGATGCGGGGCTCGACGGCCGCCGTGCCGAGCGGCAACGACCTGGTGGGCACGGCCGGCAGTGTGGTCACGGCCATTCCGGTGGACGGCTACGGCGAGGTGCTGCTCCGACTCGCGGGGCAGACCACGAAGTTCGCCGCGCGCAGCGCCGGACCGGTGGCCCGGGGCGCCGAGGTCTGGGTGGAGTCGGCGCCGTCGGCGACGTCGGTCGTGGTCCGCCCGATCGACCGCTGAACTCGCCTTTCACGACGGCCGATTTCCTCCCCGTACCGTCAACTTCTCTGTGATTCGGGGGCATTGCCATGAGTCCTGTCGTCATCGCGGTCGTGGGAGTCGTCGTACTCCTCGTGCTGCTCGCGCTGGTCGTCGTCACGCGCTACAAGGTGGCCGGTCCGAGCGAGGCGTTCATCGTCACCGGCCGGCGGGGCAAGAAGGCCACCGATCCGGAGACCGGGCGCGTCTTCACCGACAACAGCGGGCAGAAGGTCGTGGTCGGCGGCGGTGTGTTCGTCGTGCCCTTCGTGCAGCAGAAGTTCACCCTCGACCTGTCCTCCCGGCACATCCCCGTGGCGGTGCGCGGCGCGGTCACCCTGCGCGGGGTGAAGGCGAACCTGGACGGCGTGGCGATCGTCAAGGTCGGCGGCACCGAGGACTCGATCCGCGCCGCCGCCCAGCGGTTCCTGATGCAGCAGGACGGCATCGTCGGCTTCACCCAGGAAGTGCTCTCCGGCGCGCTGCGCGCCATCGTGGGCCGGATGTCGGTGGAGGACGTCATCCGGGACCGGGCCGCGTTCGCCGGGCAGGTCGCGGAGGAGGCCGAGGCGAGCCTGTCCGGGCAGGGCCTGGTCCTGGACGCCTTCCAGATCCAGGACATCACCACCGAGGGCTCCTACCTGGAGGACCTGGGCCGCCCGGAGGCCGCGCGCGCCCGCCAGGAGGCCGACATCGCCGAGGCCGTCGCCCAGCGGGCCGCGGAGCAGGCGCGGCTGAAGGCGGCGGAGGAGATCGCCGTCGCGCAGCGGACGTTCGCGCTGAAGCAGGCCGAGATCAAGGCCGAGACGGACGAGGCCACGGCGCGTGCCGCCGCCGCGGGTCCGCTCGCCGAGGCGGCCAGGCAGCAGGAGATCCTCTCCGAGCAGGAGAAGGTCGCCGAGCGGCAGGCCGCGCTGACCGACCGCCAGCTCGACACCCAGGTCCGCAAGCCCGCGGACGCCCAGCGGTACGCGGCCGAGCAGGAGGCCGAGGCACGCCGGGTGGCCCGGGTGAAGCAGGCCGAGGCGGAGAAGTCGGCCGGCATCGCGGACGCCCAGGCGGAGGCCGAGCGGTCCCGGCTGACCGGTGAGGGCGAGAAGCAGCGGCGCAGCGCGCTGGCCGAGGCGCAGGCCATCGAGGGTCTGAAGCAGGGCGAGGCCGAGCGGTCCCGGCGTGCGGCGATCGCGGAGGCGGTACGGCTGGAGGGCGAGGCCGAGGCGGCGGCGATCGCGGCGAAGGGCGCGGCCGAGGCGGAGGCGATGCGCAAGAAGGCGGACGCGTTCGCGCAGTACGGGGACGCGGCGGTGCTCCAGATGCTCGTCGAGGTGCTGCCGCAGGTCGTGGCGAAGGCGTCCGAGCCGCTGAGCGCGGTGGACAAGATGACGGTCATCTCCACCGACGGCGCGAGCCGCATCCCGAAGGCGGTCGCCGACAACGTCGCCCAGGGCCTGGAGCTGATCGGCTCCACCACGGGCATCGACCTGGCCGACCTCCTCAAGGGCATCACCACCCGCCCGACCCCGACGACTCCCACCACGCCCCCCAACGGCAAGGTCGAAATCACCGGCTGACCCGTCACCGGAAAGCCAGAAGGGCGGAGCCGAAAAGGCTCCGCCCGCTTTTTCGTGCCCCTCGGCTCAGGGCCACACCAAGCAGTACGGCTGGTGCCCCGCCTCGTGCAGGCGGTGCGAGAAGTCCTGCCACTCGTGGAGCAGCTGGTAGACGTTGAACGCGTCGCGCGGGCCTCCGCGGTCCGGGACCGTGGACCAGATGAACGCCGCCGCGCCCACCGCCTCCTCGCCTATGCCGCGCAGGGGGTCGACGACCGTCATGGGGAGTTTCACGACCGCGTAGTCGGGGTGCAGGACGACCAGCTCCAGGGGCGGCACCTTGTTCAGGGGCACGCCTTCGATGCCGGTCAGCACCATCGCGGCCATCGTCTCCGGCTTGATCTTGGTGAACATGCCGTTCATACCGAGCTCGTCGCCGCCGAGTTCCTCGGGGCGCATCGAGATCGGGACCCGGGCCGCGGTCGCACCGTCCGGCGCGCCGAAGTACTTGTACGTCACCCCCACCCGACCACCATTCCTGCTCGCGGCCCTGAGCTCCTCGACACGTCGGTCGATCCGCTCGGAATCCGTCTGTCCGCCTTGTACCTGCCGTGTTTCGGCCGTTTCCTCCATGTCACGCCGGTGCCTTCCCCGCCGGGCACGACGCGGACCGACGTCGTCGGTCCCCTCGCCCAGTCCGCCACCGCGATGCATATCTCCACCCGACTGCTTTTTTAGGACGCGTGGCCCCTACCGCGCAACCCGATCATCGTGTCAGTGACCTCCCCCACGGTCGCTCGCCGAAACGTGCGTGGAAACACCTGTCCGCAGGATCTTGTACCAGCCCACAGTTTCGCAGATCGCCCGGGGGTGGGGGCCGATTGCGAGGTCGCGGCAGAGCGGGCCCGCGGGCCCGGGTGCCCGCTGGCCTACTCTGAGGAGGTCACTGACAACCGGAGTCCGAGCAGTCGGAGAAGGTCGGAGAAGTCGCAGGACATGAGCTCACAGCCTTATTCATACGATGCGCCTGAGTCGCAGGCTCTGTTCGACCGTGCGGCGGCCGTCACGCCCGGCGGTGTGAACTCCCCGGTGCGCGCCTTCCGGGCGGTGGGCGGTACGCCCCGGTTCATGGTGTCCGGCAAGGGCGCCTACCTCACCGACGCGGACGGCCGCGAGTACGTCGACCTGGTCTGCTCCTGGGGGCCGATGATCCTCGGGCACTCCCACCCGGAGGTCATCGCCGCCGTGCAGGAGGCCGTCGCGCGCGGCACCTCCTTCGGTACGCCCGGTGAGGGCGAGGTCGCCCTGGCCGAGGAGATGGTCGCCCGGATCGCGCCGCTGGAGCAGGTGCGGCTGGTGTCCAGCGGGACCGAGGCGACCATGTCCGCCATCCGGCTCGCCCGCGGGTTCACGCAGCGCACCAAGGTGATCAAGTTCGCCGGGTGTTACCACGGTCACGTCGACTCGCTGCTCGCCGCCGCCGGCTCCGGTGTCGCCACCTTCGCGCTGCCCGACACCCCGGGTGTCACCGGCGCCCAGGCCGGCGACACGATCGTGCTGCCGTACAACGACCTCGAAGCGGTGCAGGAGGCGTTCCACCGGCACCCCGGGGAGATCGCCTGTGTGATCACCGAGGCGTCCCCCGGCAACATGGGCGTCGTGCCGCCGCTGCCCGGCTTCAACCAGGGCCTGAAGGACGCCTGCCGGAAGAACGGCGCGCTCTTCGTCTCCGACGAGGTCATGACGGGCTTCCGCACCAGCCGCGCCGGCTGGTTCGGCGTGGACGGCGTCGTGCCCGACCTGATGACCTTCGGCAAGGTCATGGGCGGCGGCTTCCCGGCCGCGGCCTTCGGCGGACGGGCCGACGTGATGGCGTACCTGGCGCCCGCCGGGCCGGTCTACCAGGCCGGCACCCTCTCCGGGAACCCGGTGGCGACGGCCGCCGGTCTCGCGCAGCTGCGGCTCCTGGACGACGCGGCCTACGTCAAGGTCGACGCCGTGTCCGAGCAGATCCAGGCCCTGGTCACGGAGGCGCTCACCAAGGAGGGCGTCGCGCACCGGCTGCAGACCGCCTCCAACATGTTCTCGGTGTTCTTCACCGACCGCGCCGTACGCGACTACGAGGGCGCCAAGGCGCAGGAGTCCTTCCGCTTCACCGCCTTCTTCCACTCCCTGCTCGCGAGCGGCGTGTACCTGCCGCCGTCGTCCTTCGAGTCGTGGTTCGTCTCGACGGCCCACGACGAGCGGGCCCTGCAGAAGATCGCCGACGCCCTTCCGGCGGCGGCCCGCGCGGCGGCGGAGGCCCAGGCATGACGGACGTACGGCCCGCCGACCCCGACATCACCGTCGTCCACCTGATGCGGCACGGCGAGGTCGCCAACCCGGACGGCATCCTCTACGGCCGGCTCTCCGGCTACCACCTCTCCGAGCTGGGCCGGCAGATGGCCGACCGGGTCGCCGAGCACCTCGGCGCCCGCGACGTCACCCATGTCGTGGCCTCCCCGCTGGAGCGGGCGCAGGAGACGGCCACGCCGATCGCCAAGGCGCACGGCCTGGACCTCGCCACCGACGCGCGGCTCATCGAGGCGGACAACGTCTTCCAGGGCAAGACCTTCGGCGTGGGCGACGGGGCGCTGAAGCGGCCGGAGAACTGGAAGCACCTGGTCAACCCGTTCAAGCCGTCCTGGGGCGAGCCGTACGTCGACCAGGTGGTGCGGATGATGGGGGCGCTGGACGCCGCCAAGGACCGGGCGCGCGGCCACGAGGCGGTGCTGGTCAGCCATCAGCTGCCGATCTGGATCGTGCGGTCCTTCGTCGAGAAGCGCAGGCTGTGGCACGACCCGCGCCGCCGCCAGTGCACCCTCGCCTCGCTGACGACCTTCACCTACCGGGGCGACCGGATCGTCTCGGTCGGCTACACCGAGCCCGCCCTGGACCTGGTCCCGGCCCATCTCCGCGCCGGCGCCAAGCCGGTCAAGGGGGCGGACAAGGCGTTCGGGGCCTAGGGCCTGTCGTCACATTCCCGTCTGCGGCGCGGCGCCATGCACGCACTCTCGCCGCACCGGGCACAGACCCACGGACAACCAGTCCGAGGGTCCGTGCCCGGCACGCCGAGAGCACGCACCTGACGCCGCGCCGCCGCCCTCCGGGCGACGACGGGAATGTGACGACAGGCCCTAGCGCAACGCCCGCCCGACCTGCCGTATTTGTTCTGTAACACAGGTGATCAACAGGAACCGCCTCGTTCGTCACGGACTCTGACCGGGTGACCACCAGAGCACGTGACGAACGGGGATGCCATGCGCACTCTCACCCGAAGGGGAGCACTCGGACTCGGCGTCGCCGGGGCCGCCGCGGTCGGACTCGGGGGATGCGGCAACCTCACCCCGTCGGACGGCCCGGAGCCCTCCCGGGGTTCCACCGGTTCCGCGGAGCGCCCCCCGGCCGACAGGCCCGCCGCCCGCCCCATCGGCGACGGGTCCACCTCCTACACCGGCAAGCAGCCCAAGCAGCCGGCCGAGCCCGTACCCCTGGAACCGGGCCAGACCCCGCCCCAGTTCGTCGTCTTCTCCTGGGACGGCGCCGGTGACGTCGGCAACGGCCTCTTCGAGCGCTTCCTCGACCTCGCCGACGAGCACGACGCGGCCATGACCTTCTTCCTCTCCGGGCTCTACCTCCTGCCCGAGTCCAAGAAGCGTCTCTACGACCCCCCGAACAACCTGCGCGGCGCCTCCGACATCGGCTACCTGACCGACGCGCACATCAAGGACACCCTGCGCAACGTCCGCCGCGCCTGGCTCGACGGGCACGAGATGGGCACCCACTTCAACGGCCACTTCTGCGCCGGTTCCGGCTCCGTCGCCAACTGGACCGGCGCGCAGTGGCGCAGCGAGATCGACCAGGCGAAGTCCTTCGTGCAGAAGTGGCGCACCCACAGCGGCTGGACCGAACTGCCCTCGCTGCCCTTCGACTACGACAAGGAACTCGTCGGCGGCCGTACGCCGTGTCTGCTCGGTCAGGAGAACCTGCTGCCCGTCGCCCGCGAGCTGGGCTGGCGCTACGACGCCTCCTCGCCGGGCGGCCGCCAGGTCTGGCCCACCAAAAAGCAGGGCATATGGGACCTGCCGCTTCAGCAGATACCTTTCCCCGGACGCAGTTTCGAAGTCCTCTCGATGGACTACAACATGCTCGCCAACCAGTCGCTGAACTCCACGAACGCCCCGAGCCACAACTACCCGGGCTGGCGCGAACAGTCGACGCAGGCCTACATATCCGGCTTCAAGCGGGCATACGAGACAAACCGCGCTCCCTTCTTCGTCGGCAACCACTTCGAGCAGTGGAACGGCGGCATCTACATGGACGCCGTCGAAGAGGCGCTCAAGCACATGGCGCGGGAGAAGGAGAAGGGCGAGGACGTCCGGCTGGTGTCGTTCCGGCAGTTCGTGGACTGGCTCGACGCGCAGTCGCCCGAGGTCCTCGACAAGCTCCGCACCCTCGATGTGGGGCAGGCCCCCGCCGGAGGCTGGAAGAACCTCTGAAACATGGTCTGAAATGCGGGTTTTCGCCTGCGAGGGGGGTGCGCAAGATCCCCGGAACGGACATGCGAAACTTTTCACATGAGTGCCGCCAGCCGTGCCCCCCTGACCCTCGCCGGTGCCGTCGCCGCCGGGCTGCTGCTCTCCGCGTGCACCTCGGGCGGCACGTCCGGGGGCGGCGGGGACACCGGCTTCGTCACGGGCGCCGACGGCATCGCGACCGTGAAGAAGGCCGAGCGGGACACCGCACCCGACCTGTCCGGCGCCACCGTCGACGGCAAGCAGCTCGACGTCTCCTCCTACGACGGCCAGGTCGTCGTCCTCAACGTCTGGGGCTCCTGGTGCGCGCCCTGCCGGGCCGAGGCGCCGAACTTCGAGAAGGTCTACCAGGACCTCAAGGACGACGGCGTCCAGTTCGTCGGCATCAACACCCGCGACACCAGCACCCGGAACGCCCTCGCCTTCGAGGAGGAACAGGGCGTCACCTACCCCAGCCTGTACGACCCGACCGGCAAGCTGATGCTCCGCTTCGAGAAGGGCACGCTCAACCCGCAGGCGATCCCCTCCACGCTCGTCCTCGACCGGGACGGGAAGATCGCCGCCCGCTCGCTGGCCGCGCTCAGCGAGGAGAAGCTGCGCAAGATGATCGACCCGGTCCTCGCGGAGAAGTGACGTGAGCACCCTCACGACACTCGCGGCGGCCACCGACCCCAACCAGACCGTGATGAGCGGCGCCCTGCTGCTCGCCGTTCCCATCGCGGTCCTCGGCGGACTGGTCTCCTTCTTCTCCCCCTGCGTCCTGCCGCTGGTCCCCGGCTACCTCTCCTACGTCACCGGCGTCACCGGCACCGACCTCGCCGAGGCCCGGCGCGGCCGGATGGTGACCGGAGCCTCCCTGTTCGTCCTCGGCTTCACCGCCGTGTTCGTCTCCGGCGGGGCCCTGTTCGGCTACGCCGGGGACAGCCTCCAGGAGCACAAGGACGTCCTGTCCAAGGTGCTCGGCGTCCTCATGATCGCCATGGGTGTCTTCTTCATGGGCCTGATGCCCTGGATGACCCAGCGTGAGTTCCGCTTCCACAAGCGGCCCATGGCCGGCCTGGCCGGCGCGCCCTTCCTGGGCGCGCTGTTCGGCATCGGCTGGGCGCCCTGCATCGGCCCGACCCTGACCTCGGTGATCGCCCTGTCCTACAACGAGGCGAGCGCGGGCCGCGGCGCCATACTGACCGTGGCCTACTGCCTCGGCCTCGGCGTGCCCTTCGTGCTCGCCGCGGTCGCCTTCCGCAAGGCGCTCGGTGCCTTCGCCTGGGTCAAGCGCCACTATGTCTGGGTGATGCGGATCGGCGGCACCATGATGATCGCGACCGGGCTGCTCCTGCTGACCGGCGTCTGGGACAACATGGTGTCCGAGATGCAGACCTGGTCCAACGGCTTCACTGTGGGGATCTGAGGATGAGCAACACGACGACCGACCGCGCCGACGAGCAGGACCTCGGCGCCGCCGGCTCCCAGCTCTCCACCGCCCCGAACGAGGAACTGCCGAACGTGCCCGCGATGGGCGTGGTGGGCTGGGCCCGCTGGTTCTGGCGGCAGCTGACCTCGATGCGGGTCGCCCTGCTGCTCCTGCTGCTCCTCGCGCTCGGCGCGATCCCCGGCTCGCTGATCCCGCAGTCCGGCTCCGACGAGACGAAGGTCGCCGAGTTCCGCGACCGGCACGACGTCCTCGCGCCGCTCTACGACCGGCTCGGCCTCTTCCACGTCTACAGCTCGGTGTGGTTCTCCGCCGTCTACATCCTGCTGTTCGTCTCCCTCATCGGCTGCATCGTGCCCCGCACCTGGCAGTTCGTGGGCCAGCTGCGCGGCCGCCCGCCGGGCGCGCCCAGGCGCCTGAACCGGCTGCCCGCCTACACCACCTGGCGCACCGGGGCCGAGCCCGAGCAGGTCCGCGAGGCCGCCCTCGCCCTGCTGAGGAAGAAGCGCTTCCGCGCCCACCTCGCCGGTGACGCGGTCGCCGCCGAGAAGGGCTATCTGCGCGAGGTCGGCAACCTCGCCTTCCACATCGCCCTGATCGTGATGCTGATCGCCTTCGCCTGGGGCCAGCTGTTCAAGATGGAGGGCAACAAGCTCGTCGTCGAGGGCGACGGCTTCTCCAACACGCTCACCCAGTACGACGACTTCAAGTCCGGCACCCTCTTCGGCACCGACGACCTGACGCCGTTCTCCTTCAACCTGAAGGACTTCAAGGGCACCTACGAGCCGTCCGGCCCGAACAAGGGCACCCCGCGCACCTACCAGGCGTCCCTCACCTACGCCGAGGGCGCCTACGGCAAGGACGAGTCGACGGTCGTCAAGGTCAACGAGCCGCTGGAGATCGACGGCTCGAAGGTCTACCTGACCGCCCACGGCTACGCCCCCGTGCTCACCGTCCGCGACGCCAAGGGCAAGGTCGTCTTCAGCGACGCCGTACCGATGCTGCCGCTCGACGCCAACGTCACCTCCTCCGGGGTGCTCAAGGTCTACGACGGCTACAAGAACGCCGAGGGCGTCAGCGAGCAGCTCGCCTTCAAGGCGTTCCTGCTGCCCACCTACGCCGCCGGCAACGAGATCACCTCCAGCTTCCCCGCCCTGCTCAACCCGGTCCTCAACCTGGAGCCGTACCACGGCGACCTGGGTGTGGACTCGGGCATCCCGCAGAGCGTGTACCAGCTGGAGAAGAGGAACATGACGGGGTTCAAGGACTCCAAGGGCAAGCAGCTGCGGGAGAACCTGCGGCCCGGACAGACCATGAAGCTCCCGAACGGCGCCGGCACGGTGACCTACGAGTCCACCAAGGAGTGGGCCAACTTCCAGATCACCCGCCAGCCCGCGAGCGGCTGGGCGCTGGCCGGCTCCGTCGCCGCCATTCTCGGCCTCGCCGGTTCCCTGTTCATCCAGCGCCGCCGGGTGTGGGTGCGGGCGGTCAAGGGCGCCGACGGGGTGACCGTGGTCGAGATGGCCGGGCTCGGCCGCAGCGAGTCCGCCAAGGTCCCCGAGGAACTCGGCGACCTCGCCGGAACCCTGTACGAGCAGGCCCCGGGGGCACCCGAACCGGACCCCGACGACGACTCCGCACCGACAACCGACGAATCCGCTGTACCTGCCGAAGGGGCTGAGAAGTGACTCTCGCCGCCGCAACCAACGAAAGCCTCGCGAGCCTCAGCAACACGCTGATCTACTCCGCGATGGCCGTCTACACCCTGGCCTTCTTCGCGTACATCGCGGAGTGGCTCTTCGGCAGCCGCAGCAAGGTCGGCCGTACGGCCGCCGCGCTGACCGCGACGAAGCAGGCCGCCGCGGCCCCCGCGGTCACGGTGAAGAAGGGCGGCTCGACGGCCGTCCTGGAGCGGCCGAAGGTCGTGGTCCGGGCCGCCGCCGGCTCCCGTGACGTGCCCGACGGGCCGGGCGCGCACGGCGGGGACGAGCAGGGCGACCTCTACGGGCGTATCGCCGTCTCCCTGACGGTGCTCGCCTTCCTCATCGCCTTCGGCGGTGTGCTCACCCGCGCCCTGTCGGTGCAGCGCGCGCCGTGGGGCAACATGTACGAGTTCAACATCACCTTCTCCACCGTCGCCGTCGGTGTGTACCTGACGCTGCTGGCGCTGAGGAAGCCGGTGCGCTGGCTGGGGCTGTTCCTGACCACCACGGTCCTCCTCGACCTCGGTCTCGCCGTCACCGTCCTGTACACCGCGAGCGACCAGTTGGTCCCCGCCCTGCACTCGTACTGGCTGTACATCCACGTCTCCACGGCGATCCTGTGCGGCGCGGTCTTCTACGTCGGCGCGGTCTCCACGCTGCTGTACCTCTTCAAGGACAGCTACGAGAACAAGCTGGCCGGCGGCGGCACCCCCGGCCGCTTCGCCAACTCCGTCCTGGACCGGCTGCCCGCCGCGTCCTCCCTGGACAAGTTCTCCTACCGCGTCAACGCGGCCGTCTTCCCGCTGTGGACGTTCACGATCATCGCGGGCGCGATCTGGGCGGGCGACGCCTGGGGCCGCTACTGGGGCTGGGACCCCAAGGAGACCTGGTCCTTCATCACCTGGGTCGCCTACGCCTGCTACCTGCACGCCCGTGCCACGGCCGGCTGGAAGGGCCGCAAGGCCGCCTACCTGGCGCTGGTCGCGTTCGGCTGCTGGCTCTTCAACTACTACGGCGTGAACATCTTCGTCTCCGGCAAGCACTCCTACGCCGACGTCGGCCTGGGCGCCCTCGGGGCCGTCGGCTTCTGATCCGCGTCCTCCTCGCCGGTCGGGGGACACTGGAGGAATGACCGGAACCATAGAAGAGGGCGCCAGTCAGACCCGCGGGAGCACCCACCTGCTGCACTTCCTGGTGCGGCTCCCGCGGCCCATGGAGAGGGTCTGGCCGGCGCTGACCACTCCCGGGGGACTCGCCGGCTGGTTCACCGCCGCCGACGTCCTCGAACCGCGGCTCGGCGGCGCGGTCACCCTGCGCGACCTGGGCGCGGGGCAGGTCACCGCCTGGGACGTGGACCGGGTCGCCGAGTACACCGTGGCGGGCGGCGGCCGCATCCGGTTCCACCTGGAGCGCGACGGCGACACGGGCAGCGCCCTCCGCTTCACCCACGAGTTCCGGGGCGACCTGGCCTCGGAGGAGACCTGGCGTACGCGCTTCGAACGCCTGATCGAAGCACTCGAAGCGCCGTAGGGCGGCTCCCGCCACCGGGTCCTAGGCGGACGGCACCGCGCCGATGTCCTCGTGCCACAGCCCGGGGTGGTCCCGGACGAAGTCGCGCATCAGCCCCGCGCACTCGGCGTCGTCGAGCAGCACGATCTCCACGCCGTGCTCGGCCAGCCAGTCGTGCCCGCCGTGGAAGGTGTGCGCCTCCCCGATCACGACCCGGGAGATGCCGAACTGCCGGACCAGCCCGGAGCAGAACCAGCAGGGCGAGAGGGTCGTCACCATCGTCGTCCCGAGGTACGAGCGCTGCCGTCCCGCCGCCCGGAACGCGGCCGTCTCCGCGTGCGCCGAGGGGTCGCCGTCCTGGACGCGCCGGTTGTGCCCGCGCCCCAGCAGGGTGCCGTCGGCGCCGTAGAGGGCCGCGCCGATGGGGATGCCGCCCTCGGCGAGCCCGGCGCGGGCCTCCGCCACGGCGGTGCCGAGCCAGGTGCGTGCCTGTGCCTGATCCATGGGACCACTCTGCCCGGCTGAGCACCCGTGCGCGCGCTTTCTGAGTACGCGTGCTCAGGGCCCGGGGGCGCGCGGCGGCCAGAGTGGGGGGCAGACGGACCGCCCACGGTCCGCCTCTCGAACAGGAGACGACACGATGCCCAAGTCCCGCCGCTTCCAGGCGCTCGGCCTCGCCCTCGCCGGCGCGTTCGCGGCCGCGACCCTCACCGCCTGCTCCGGCCTGGAGTACCGGGAGTACGTCTGCAACGACGGCGAGTACCCGGTGCTCCAGGTGAACGGCACCGGCTCGGCCTGCCAGAAGGACGGCACGGAGCCGCCCGCGGGCTACGCGCGCCACCCGGAGGGCAAGGTCCCCGAGCAGCTCGACGACAAGTGGGACGTCTACTGGCGCACCCACACCCTCGACGAGGACGGCCGCATCATCGACGCCCCCTGACGCCCCGCACTTCCCTGCCGAACGAATCCGGCGCCCACCGCGTCGGAGTCGTGGGAGACATGAGGGAGGGCTTGATGAGAGCGGTACTGCTGCCGGCCGTGGTGACGGCCGTGGTGTGGGGCGCGACCGGCTGCCAGGCGTCGGCCGACGGGCCGGATGCGGGCGAAGGGGCGGCGTCCTGCGCGTACGTCGTCGACTACGACGGCCGCCGCTACACCGACACGGCGAACATCGACTACGAACGCGGCGCCGAGCTGGGCACCGCGACCCAGCCGCCCTGCGACGACACCCCGGGCGACGGGGACGACGGCGGGCCCGCGCACCGCACCACGGCGTACCGGGTCGAGGGTGTGGACCCGGAGGTGGCGATCACGGTGGGGGACGCCCCGGACGGCGTCCTCCTCGTGGCCGCGCGCCCGGACGGCGAACTGCCGCCCGAGGTCGCACGACTCCCGCGCCTGACACCGCAGCCGGAGTGAGGCAGAGGCCATGAGGAACCGCGTCAGGATCGCCACCGCCGCCGTGGCCACCGCGCTGGTCGTCACCGGGGTCGGGCTGTGGGTGCGGGAGTCGGAGAGCGGGCACAGCGACGGAGGACTCGGGGCCGAGGTCCGGCCGGAGGCCGCCTTGTGCGTCGGCAGCCGTCCCGGCCCGTCCGCCGCCACCAACGACACCTCGGACGACACCCCGCTGAACCGGCTGATCACACACATCGACTCGCTCGCCCGGGAGCGGCACGCCGATGTCTTCACGGGCCTGTCCGTCGACGAGGACGCGGGCGCCGCCGATCTCTACCGCATCCCCTCGCCCGCCTTCGACGAAGCGGTCTGCGAGGCCGCCGAGCAGGGCGTCCAGGTCCGCCTCCACGACACCGACGTGGACCGGGCCGCACTGGACGCCCTCGCGGAGCGGATCAGCGAGGACATGACCCGCTGGGACGGCACCTTCGACATGCGCGAGGTCGCCGTCGACGAACGGGGCTGGGTGCACGTGGGCGTCGACGAACCCGGCACCGCCGAGCCCCTGGTCCACGGGGCCTTCGGCGAGGAGCACATCAGGGTCGTGCACGTCGGGCAGGCGTCCGCCGACCGAACGCAGAACGGCTGACGGACGGGCCCGGACGGCTCAGGACTCGTCGCGCTTCCTGGGCTCGTCGTCCTCGTCCTTGGGGTCCAGGGACTTCAGGAACTCGGGGTTGTCGTCCGGGGCCACCCACTGCCGGGAGCGGTTGGCGCGCACGCCCGACCAGCCCTCGGCGGCCGGGGCCCGGCGCTTGCCGGCGATCAGCCAGGACAGCGAGCCGACCATCGGGAACAGCAGCACGAGGATCGCCCACAGCGGCTTCGGCATGTGCCGGATGTCCTCGTCCTTCGTGCTGATGCAGTCGATGAACGCGTAGATGCTCAGCGCGAGCGGTACCAGGAACATCAGCACCCGGAGCATGGGGTCCCTCCCGCGGGATGGTGGTCGGGGCACGTTCACGGGCCCCAGGTACAGGGCCAGGGTAGCCGCTCGGGGATACTTGACCGCATGGCTTACGACGATCTTCGTTCCCTGCTCAGGGCACTGGAACGCGAAGGCGACCTCAAGCGTGTCAAGGCTGAGGTCGATCCGTATCTGGAGGTCGGGGAGATCGTCGACCGGGTGCAGAAAGCGGGTGGCCCGGCACTGCTCTTCGAGAACGTGAAGGGCTCCGCGATGCCCCTCGCGATGAACGTCTTCGGCACCGACCGGCGGCTGCTGAAGGCGCTCGGCCTGAAGTCGTACGCGGAGATCTCCGAGCGGATCGGCGGGCTGCTCAAGCCCGAGCTGCCGCACGGGTTCGTCGGGGTGCGGGAGGCGTTCGGCAAGCTCGGCGCGATGACCCACGTACCGCCGAAGAAGGTCAAGGACGGGCCGGTGCAGGAGGTCGTCCTGAAGGGCGACGACGTCGACCTCGACGCGCTGCCCGCCCTGTTCACCTGGCCCAAGGACGGCGGCTCCTTCTTCAACCTCGGGCTCACCCACACCAAGGACCCCGAGACCGGGGTGCGCAACCTCGGCCTGTACCGGCTCCAGCGCCACGACAAGCGCACCATCGGCATGCACTGGCAGATCCACAAGGACAGCCGCAACCACTACCAGGTCGCCGCCCGGCGCGGCGAGCGGCTGCCGGTCGCCATCGCCTTCGGCTGCCCGCCCGCCGTCAGCTACGCCTCCACCGCCCCGCTCCCCGGCGACATCGACGAGTACCTGTTCGCCGGGTTCCTCGCGGGCAAGCGGATCGAGATGGTCGACTGCAAGACCGTCCCGCTCCAGGTCCCCGCGCAGGCGGAGGTCGTGATCGAGGGCTGGCTGGAGCCCGGCGAGATGCTGCCGGAGGGCCCCTTCGGCGACCACACCGGCTTCTACACCCCGCAGGAACCGTTCCCCGCGCTGAAGATCGACTGTGTGACCATGCGGAAGCGTCCGCTGCTCCAGTCGATCGTGGTGGGGCGGCCCCCGACCGAGGACGGCCCGCTCGGCCGCGCCACGGAACGCTTCTTCCTGCCCCTGCTGAAGATCATCGTCCCGGACATCGTGGACTACCACCTGCCCGAGGCCGGCGGCTTCCACAACTGCGCGATCGTCTCGATCGACAAGAAGTACCCCAAGCACGCGCAGAAGGTGATGCACGCGGTCTGGGGGGCGCACATGATGTCGCTGACCAAGCTGATCGTGGTCGTCGACTCCGACTGCGACGTCCACGATCTGCACGAGGTCGCCTGGCGGGCGCTGGGCAACACCGACTACGCCCGTGACCTCAGCATCGTCGAGGGTCCCGTCGACCATCTCGACCACGCCTCCTACCAGCAGTTCTGGGGCGGCAAGGCGGGCATCGACGCGACGAAGAAGTGGCCCGAGGAGGGCTACACCCGCGACGGCGGCTGGCCGGACATGGTGGAGTCGGACCCCGATACGGCGGCCAAGGTCGACCGCCGCTGGAAGGAGTACGGCCTGTGAGCTCGGCATCCGCGGCGCTCCCGCAGCCGGGACGCACCAAGGCGTTCCTCCGGCTGGTGATGATCGAGCACTCGGTCTTCGCGCTGCCCTTCGCCTACATCGCCGCCCTCACCGCGATGTTCGAGGCGGACGGGAACATCCACTGGGGGGAGCTGCTCCTGGTCACCGTCTGCATGGTCGGTCTGCGGACCTTCGCCATGGCGGTGAACCGGATCATCGACCGGGAGATCGACGCCCGCAACCCCCGTACGGCCCAGCGCGAACTGGTCACCGGCGCGATGTCGGTCCGGCACGCCTGGACGGGCGCGCTGATCGCGCTGGTGGTCTTCCTGGGCTCGGCGGCGCTGCTCAACCCGCTCTGTCTGGCGCTCGCCCCCGTCGCCGTGATCCCGATGGTGGTCTACCCCTACGGCAAGCGGTTCACCAACTACCCGCAGGCCATCCTGGGGCTGGCCCAGGCCATGGGGCCGATCGGAGCCTGGCTCGCGGTCACCGGTGCCTGGTCCTGGGACGCGGTCGTCCTCGGTCTCGCCGTCGGTGTCTGGATCGGCGGCTTCGACCTGATCTACGCCTGCCAGGACGTCGAGACCGACCGGGAGACCGGTGTGATGTCGGTTCCGGCCCGCTTCGGCATCCCGGCCGCGATCCGGGCGGCCCGGGTCTGCCACGCCGTCACCACGGCCCTGCTGGTCTGGTACGCGGTGCTCACGGACGCGGGCGGGTTCTTCTGGCTGGGCCTGATGATCGTGGCCGGGGCCTTCGTCTACGAGCACAACATCGTCCGCCCGCACGACCTGTCCCGGCTGAACCGGGCCTTCTTCAGTGTCAACGGGTTCATCGGCATCGCCCTGTTCGTCTGTGCGCTGCTGGACCTCCTGGTGCGGGGGCTGACCGTCTGACCGTCTCGTCCCCCGGTACGCTCAAGATGTGAACGCAGGAGAAACGCGGCGCGTGCCTTGGATCGTGGGGGTGTCCGGAGCTTCCGGTACGCCGTACGCGGCCGCTGTGCTGCGCGCCCTGCTGGCGGCCGGTGAGAGCGTCGACCTGGTGGTGAGCAGGGCCTCGCGGCTCACGCTCCTCGACGAGACCGGGATCGCCTTCCGGGACGCGCACTGGGCGGACGACCTGCGGGAATGGCTGTCGCGGGGTGCCGACGGAAAGCCGGGCACCTTCGACACGGACCTCACCGGGGTGCGGTACTGGGGCGCCGGTGACCTGGCGGCCGGGCCCTCCTCCGGCTCGTACCCCACCAAGGGCATGCTGATCGTGCCGGCGTCCACGGCGTGTGTCGCGGGTGTCGCGCTGGGGCTGTCCAAGGACCTGTTGCAGCGGACCGCGAGCGTGACGCTGAAGGAGGACCGCAAGCTGGTCGTCGCCGTGCGGGAGACCCCCCTCAACGGCCAGACCCTGCGGCACCTGGTCACCCTCGACGACGCGGGCGCCGTGGTCGTACCGGCCTCGCCCGCGTTCTACGCCGGGGCCACCCACATCCAGGACCTGGTGGACTTCGTCGCCGGCCGGGTGCTCGACGCGGCCGGTGTGGAGCACGGGCTGTACCGGCGGTGGAAGGGCGACCTCGGCGGTGCCCGCACCACCTGAGCATCACGCGGCGGGCGCGGTGCTCATCACTTCAGGAACCCATCGACCTCATTTCAGCGGAAGGCTTCGAATCGCATGGACGCGGTGGACAGGCAGCTCATCCAGGCCCTGAGAGAGAACGGCCGGGCCTCCTACGCGGAACTGGGGCGCCTCGTCGGCCTGTCGGGACCCAGTGTCACCGACCGCATCAACCGGCTGGAGGCGGCCGGGGTCATCACCGGTTACCGGGCCACCGTCGACGCCGCCTCGCTCGGCCTCGGCGTGATCGCCCTGATCGGCATCTCGCTCTCCGACGCCGCCGACCACGAGGACGTGGCGGCCCGGCTGAAGGACCTCTCGGAGATCGAGGACTGCTGGTTCATCGCCGGTGACGACTCCTACATGCTGAAGGTGCGGGCGCCCGACGTCGACGGTCTGGAGAAGACCATCCGGCGGCTGAGCGGCACCAAGGGCGTCTCCCGGACCCGTACGACGATCGTGCTCTCCACGAAGTGGGAGAACAGGGTGGGAGCGCTTCCCGACGAGGTGTGACCGGCGGGGTGTGACCCGCCGGGGAGTACGGTTGACGAGCTGTCTACGAGATGTCTACGAGAGGGATGACCATGGACGTCGGGCTCAAGCGCGAGCTGGAGCAGAAGGTCCGCTCCGGTGAGCGGCTGACCCGCGAGGACGGCATCGCGCTGTACGCGTCGGACGACCTGGCCTGGCTCGGCGGTCTGGCGCACGAGGTGCGGACGCGGAAGAACGGCGACGTCGTCCACTTCAACGTCAACCGGCACCTCAACATGACCAACGTGTGCACGGCGTCCTGCGCCTACTGCTCGTTCCAGCGCAAGCCGGGCGAGAAGGACGCGTACACGATGCGCATCGAGGAGGCGGTGAAGCTCGCCAAGGCGATGGAGTCGGAGAACCTCACCGAGCTGCACATCGTCAACGGGCTGCACCCGAACCTGCCGTGGCGGTACTACCCGCGGTCTCTGCGGGAGTTGAAGGCCGCGCTGCCGAACGTCTCCCTGAAGGCGTTCACGGCCACCGAGATCCACCACTTCGAGACGATCTCCGGTCTTTCGGCCTCCGAGATCCTCGACGAGCTGATCGACGCGGGGCTGGAATCGCTCACCGGTGGCGGGGCGGAGATCTTCGACTGGGAGGTCCGGCAGCACATCGTGGACCACCGGACGCACTGGGAGGACTGGTCCCGGATTCATCGGCTCGCGCACGAGAAGGGTCTGAAGACCCCGTGCACGATGCTGTACGGGCACATCGAGGAGCCTCGGCACCGGGTCGACCACGTCCTTCGGCTGCGCGAACTCCAGGACGAGACGGGTGGGTTCCAGGTCTTCATCCCGCTGCGGTACCAGCATGACTTCGTGGACGTGCAGGACGGCAAGGTCCGCAACCGGCTCCAGGCGCGGACGCAGATGGCGACGGGTGCGGAGGCCCTGAAGACCTTCGCGGTCTCCCGCCTCCTCTTCGACAACGTGCCGCATGTGAAGGTGTTCTGGGTCATGCACGGCGTCCAGACCGCGCAACTGGCCCTTCAGCACGGGGCGGACGACATGGACGGCTCGGTCGTCGAGTACAAGATCACGCACGACGCGGACAACTACGGCACGCCGAACAAGCTGACGCGCGAGGATCTGCTGGACCTGATCCGCGACGCGGGTTTCCGCCCGGTGGAGCGCAACACCCGCTACGAAATCATCCGCGAGTACGAGGGCCCCGACGCGGCGCGCCGAGACTCCCCCCAGCCCATGCGAGTCTGACGCCGAGCACGTCGCCCGCGGCCCGGCGGGGCCTGTTCGCGCAGTTCCCCGCGCCCCTAAAAAACCAGGCCGCACCTCGCCTGCGGGCGGGTGGGGGCTCATCGCGCAGTTCCCCGCGCCCCTGAAAAGCCGGGCCGAATCCCACCCGCGGCCCGGCGGGGGCTGTTCGCGCAGTTCCCCGCGCCCCTGGGGTGGGAACTGTGGCGGCGGGCTCGGCGTGTACCCACCCAGGGGCGCGGGGAACTGCGCGACCGGCCCCCGCCGTCCCGCAGACGACGTACAACCTGGTTCTTTAGGGGGCGCGGGGAACTGCGCGAACAACCCCCGCCGGGCCGCAGGGGAGGTGCGGCCTCGTTTTCAGGGGCGCGGGGAACTGCGCGATCGGCCACAGTCGGGCCGCATGGGGTGATGTAAGGGATACGATGGCGTCGTGGCCCTTACTTTTGTGCTTGATCCTGTCGTGGGTCCCGACCTTCGGGACGGGGTTCTTGATCTGTGGGCGGATGTGACCAACGCCGGTGGGTCCGTCGGGTTCGTGGCGCCCGTGGATCGTGAGGCGATTCGGCCTGAGCTGGTCAAGCACTTCGCCGCCATGGCGGAAGGGCGGACCCGGCTGCTCGTCGGGTATGACGGGGAGGGGCAGGTCGCCGCCACCGCGTTTCTGACCTTCAATACGCATCGGCTCATGACCCACTGGGTCTGGCTGTACACCGTGATGGTGCACCCGCGGCACCAGGGCCGCGGATACGGCCGCGACCTGCTCACCGCCGCCGCAGACGCCGCCCGCCGCCTCGACGGAGTCGAAGCCATCCGCCTCACCTGCCGCGGCGGACAGGGCCTGGAACGCTTCTACGGTTCCTGCGGCTACAAGGAGGTCGGCCGCATACCCGACGCCATCCGCGTAGCCCCCGGCGACGACCGCGACGACGTGATCATGCTCCTGCCCCTCGACTGAGCCCCGCCCCCAAGCCGGCGCACGCGACATGCTTCACTGGTTCCCGCCCCTTTTGGAATCGGAAGACTGGATTGAGATGCTCCGCTACACGCTGATGCGCCTCGGGATCTTCGTGGGCTGCCTCGTGGTCGTCTGGGGCCTCGTCTACTCCGGTCTCGCCCCGCGCGGCCTGGGCGACTCCAACGGCATGTGGGTCGTGCTGCTGGCCCTGCTGATCTCGGCCCCGATCAGCTTCGTCGCCCTGCGCAAGGAGCGCGACCGCGCCTCCGTGCAGATCGTGGAGCGGGTCGACCGGGCGAAGGCCAACCTGGAGGCGAACCGCAGCCAGGAGGACGTCGCGGACGACAGCGCACGGACGCAGGGGCAGACGTCCTAGTCTTGCCCCCATGGGTGCAGTAAAGACCAAGCGGATGCCGCGCGCGGTCCGTGAGCAGCAGATGCTGGACGCCGCCGTGCGGACCTTCGGAAGACGCGGCTACATGGCCGCCTCGATGGACGAGATCGCCGAACTGGCGGGTGTGTCCAAGCCGTTGGTCTACCTGTACCTGAACTCCAAGGAAGACCTCTTCACCGCCTGCATCCGCCGAGAGGCACAGGCCCTGACCGCCGCCGTGCGCTCGGGAGTGCACACCGACGCGCCCGCCGACCGCCAACTCTGGGACGGTCTGCGGGCGTTCTTCACGCACACCGCGCAGAACCCGGACGGCTGGTCCGTCCTGCACCTCCAGGCCCGTACCCACGGCGACGCGTTCGCCGCCGAGGTGAGCGCCATGCGCGAGGACATCGTCGGGTTCGTCACCCAGCTGATCCTCGCCGCGGGCGCGGCCGCCGTCCCCCGCCCGGGCCTCCGCTCCCGCGCCGGCGCCCCGGACGGGCCCTGGCTCACCGAGCACGAGTCCGCCGGCCTCGCCGAGGCCCTCGTGGGCGCCGCCGAGTCGCTCGCCGACTGGGCCAACGCCACCCCGGGCGTCACCGCCCGCCAGGCCGCGGCGACCCTGATGGACTTCGCCTGGGCCGGTCTGGGCAACCTGATGGACGGCCGCCCCTGGTCGCCCCCGGAGGAGTCTCAGGCCGGGTAGACCGAGCCCCTCACATGCGTCCGGCCGCCCCGTAGCTCGAACCGCTCGCCGCGGGCCGCGTAGGTCACCGTGCCGGGCAGCAGCAGCGGCGCCCGGAACTCGGCGTGCACCCGGGCCGCGTCCGGCACCCCGTGGGCCGCGAGGCACCGCGCGAGGGTCCACATGCCGTGCGCGATGGCCCGGGGGAAGCCGAACAGCCGCGCGGTGAGCGGGTGGAGGTGGATCGGGTTGCGGTCCCCGGACACGGTCGCGTACCGCCGCCCCACATCCGCGCCCGGCCGCCACTCGGCGACCGCGGGCAGCGGTTCCGCCGGATCGGGTGCCGCCGGATCGGGTGCCGCCGGGCCCTGCGTGGAGGTCCGGTGCCGGGCCAGGTACGTGCTCGTCGACTCCCACACCACCTCCGCCCCCGCCCGTACCTCCGTGGCGACGGACGCCTCCGTCCCCCGGCGGTGCGCCGCCAGCCCGTCCACCCGCACCGAGAGGTCGTAGGAGCCGGTCGCCGGCATCGGCCGCCACCGGGTGATCCCGATCGAGGTGTGCACCAGCCCCAGCAGCGGCAGCGGGAAGTCCCGTCCGCTCATCAGCCGCATGGCGAGCGGGAAGCCCAGCACCTGCGGATACGTGACGGGCAGGGCGTCCTGGCCGGTGGGGAAGCCGCACATCCGCTCGTAGGCGGCGAGCCGCGCCAGGTCCACCCGCAGGCCGGACACGGTCAGCGGCGCGCGCGGGAAGCCGGCCCCGGGGTGCGGCCGCTTGAACGGCGACAGCAGGGCGCCGCGCGCCAACACCGGCATGAGCGACTCGGACACAGGCGTCTCCCTACTCCTCCAATTGCTGACTCCGGAGTAAGGTTACCGGAGGTAATAGGCCGCGTACGACGCGAACCCGAACGACCCTCGAGTTACCCCCGAGGTTGCACAGCCCCGCCTCCCGACCCTCTCCGAACGCGCACAGACCCCACACGTGAGCCCCGTACGATCCCCTCTCTAACCGGCGGTAACCCCTTTCCCGCACTTGGGGAGCCGTCCGTGATCGCCGTGCCAGGAGCCGCCCCCGTGTCCACGTCACTGCCGTCCTTCGCCGCGTCCGCCGCCTTCGACGACGCCCCCGCGCCCGCCCTCGTGCGGCCCGAGACCCGGCGGCTGGACGGAGCCGTCCGGGAGGCGTACGTACCGCCGTTCGCCCCGCCCGTCTCGCACGGCTCGCTGGGCGACCTGCCGTTCGACAACGCGCTCGCCGTACCGGACAGGGTGCTGCTCAGCCGCCGTACGGAGCAGGGGCGTTGGGCCGATGTGACGGCGGCGCGGTTCGCCGAGGAGGTCCTCGCCGTGGCCAAGGGCCTCATCGCCGAGGGCCTGGCGCCGGGCGACCGGATCGCGGTCATGGCCCGTACGACGTACGAGTGGACGCTCCTCGACTTCGCCGCCTGGGCCGCCGGTCTGGTGACCGTCCCCGTCTACCCGACCTCCTCGCTCTTCCAGACCCGCTGGATCCTCCAGGACTCCGGCGCCGTCGCCCTGGTCACCGAGACCGTCGCTCAGGCCGCCGCGCTCGGCCCCGAGCGCGAGCGCCTCCCCGACCTCCACCACCTGTGGGTCATCGAGAAGGGCCATGTCGAGCGGCTCGCCGAGTCCGGGGCCCAACTCCCCGACCAGGAGGTCGAGATACGCCGGGGGATGCTCGGCCCGGACACCCTGGCCACCCTGATCTACACCTCGGGCACCACCGGCCGCCCCAAGGGCTGCGCCCTGAGCCACGGCAACTTCTTCGCCGAGGTCGACAACGCCATCGAACTGCTCTACCCGGTCTTCAAGTCCCGTACCAGCGAAGAGGTTTCCGTCCTCCTCTTCCTGCCGATGTCGCACGTCTTCGGCCGGATGGTGGCGGTCGCCTGCGTCCGCGCCAGGGTCCGGCTCGGCCACGCGCCCAGCCTCCAGGCGGACGACCTCCTCGCCGACCTCGCGGCCTTCCGCCCCACCTGCCTGCTCGCCATCCCCTACATGCTGGAGAAGGTCTTCAACTCGGCCCGCGCCAAGGCGGAGGAGAGCGGTCGCGTGGCCTCCTTCGACCGCGCCGCCGCGATCGCCGGACGCTACGGCGAGGCCGTCGAGGCGAAACAGCACGGCACCGGGTCCGGCCCCGGCCGCGCCCTGGCCATGGCCCGCGCCTTCTACGACCCGCTCGTCTACCGCCGCCTGCGCAACGCCATGGGCGGCAGGGTCCGTTACGTCATCTGCGGCGGCTCCCCGCTGGGCCGCCGGCTCGGCGCCTTCTACGCCGGCGCGGGCATCGAGGTGTTCGAGGGCTACGGCCTCACCGAGACCACCGCCGCCGCCACCGTCACCCCGCCGCTCAAGCCCCGGCTGGGCACGGTGGGCTGGCCGCTGCCCGGAACCAAGGTCCGGATCGCCGCGGACGGCGAGGTCCTGATCTCCGGCGAGCAGGTGCTGCGCGGCTACTGGGACCCGTCCGCCGGGGGAGTGGTCCCCGCCGCGGTGGACGGCTGGCTCCACACCGGCGACATCGGCGAACTCGACGACGAGGGCTATCTGACCATCACCGGCCGCAAGAAGGAGCTGCTGATCACCGGCGGCGGCAAGAGCGTCGCCCCCGCCCCGCTGGAGAACTGGCTCCGCTCGCACCCCCTGATCTCGCAGGCCATCGTCCTCGGCGACCGCCGCCCCTACGTCAGCGCCCTGATCACCCTCGACATGGAGGGCATCACGCACTGGCGCCGGATGAACGGCCGCCACCCGGTGCCGGCCGAACTCCTGCTGGAGGACGACGACTTGATGGCCATCCTCCAGCGCGCGGTCGACGAGGCGAACAAGCTGGTCTCCCGCCCGGAGTCGATCCGCCGGTTCGCGGTCCTGCCGGTGGACTTCACCGAGGTGGAAGGCCACCTCACCCCGTCCATGAAGCTCCGCCGGGATCAGATCATGCGGGACTTCGCCGAGGAGATCGAGGCGCTGTACGCGCGCTGATCACGAGTCCGAATCGGCGTACAACCATCACCCACCGCCGTGGGTCTCCTCGTCGCCAGTCACAGCTCATCGCAGGAGACGCATGTTCACGCGCAGCACCGTTCGCCTGGCGCTGGCCACGGCCACGGCCGCCTCCCTCACCGGCGGACTGCTCACCCTCTCCGTGGGCGCCGCCCACGCGGCCACCCCGGCGCAGTACTTCGACGACTTCAACGGCGACGGGTACCGCGACTTCGCCGCCGCGGGCCACGGCCAGTTCACCGTGACCTACGGAACCGCCAAGGGTCCCGGCACCACCAGCAAGACCTTCACACAGGCCACCGCGGGCATCCCGGGCACGGCCGGGGACGCGGGCGGCTACGCCGACGCGTTCGGTGAGGACGTCGCCGCCGCCGACCTCAACCGGGACGGCTACGCCGACCTCGCCGTCGCCGACTTCACCGAGAAGGTCGACGGCAAGGTCAGCGCGGGCGCCGTGACGATCGTGTGGGGCTCGTCGTCCGGCCTCACCGGCACGGGCGCCCTCCGCCTCAAGATCACCGCCAGTTCCCACCGCGCCTTCGGCAAGCAGATCGAGGCCGGCGACTTCAACGGCGACGGCAAGGCCGACCTCGCGGTCGCCGACGGCATCGAGGGCGTCCGCATCTACCGCGGCGGCTTCTCCAAGACCGGTACGACGGGGTCGGTCACCAAGCACGTCCCCAACAGCCTGCTCGAACCCGCGGGCCTGGTCGCCGGGAAGGTCACCAAGGACGGCGCGACCGACCTGTTCCTGCTCGGTACGGGCTACCGCGACGACAAGTTCACCTCGGAGGCATGGTTCCTCCGCGGCGGCTCCACGATCAAGCCGGGATCGGTCACCGTCTACAACAGCTCGGGCGCGGGCTACGACGCGACCGGTGTCGTCGCCGACTTCAACAAGGACGGCTACGGGGACCTGGCGGTCGGCGACTCGGTGTACAACAAGTCCGCCGGTTCGGTCGTCGTCTGGCGGGGCGGCAGCACGGGCCCGACGACGAAGTACCGCATCACGCAGTCCACTTCGGGCGTGGCTACGGCCGCGGCGCAGGGGGAGGGCTTCGGCCGGGCCGTCTCCGCCGCCGACATCAACGGCGACGGCTACGCGGACCTGGCGGTCGGCGTGCCGTGGGAGACGGTCGGCTCGGTCGAGAACGCGGGCGGCGTCCACGTCCTGCGCGGCGGCACGTCCGGTATCACGGGAACCGGCTCGCAGTGGTTCACGCGGGCCACGGCGGGTGTCCCCGGCAGCCCGACCGACTTCGGAACCCTCGGTCACCTGGTCCGCATCCGCGACATCGACCGGGACGGGGACAGGGACCTGCTGGTCTCGCCCGACTGGTACGGCCCGAGCGTGCTGCTGCCGGGCACGGGTTCCGCGATCACCGGAACCGGCGCTCAGGAGCTGGACGTCGTGGCGTCGTTCCCGCAGTAGTCGGAGCCGAGGAAGGCGACCCAGGCGGCGGGGGCGAGCGTGACGTGGCCTCCGGCGGGGTTCTTGGAGTCGCGGAGGTGGATGTGCGTGGGGGTCTTGGCGACCTCCACGCAGTCGCCGCCTTCGCCGCCGCTGTGGCTGGACTTGCGCCAGGTGTAGGCGACTTCGAGGCACTGACCGCCTTCGCCGTCGCTGTAGCTGGACTTGAACCAGTTAAGGCGCTCAGTGTTCACAGCTCCTCCAGCTTCCTCTCGATCAACTTCCGGGACTCCGCCGGGCGCAGGGCCATCGCTCGCATGATTCCATAGCGGTCTGCGATCTTCCGGACCTCTTCCTGATCGGTGATCAGTCGGGGATACCCTGGATCTCCGTGTAGGCCACCTGCCCGTGCCCCTTGGGCGTCACCAGGTTGAACGCGCCGTCCATGTTGGGGTGTTCCTCTTGCGAGGTCGGCATCACCTGAATCTCGACGTTCCTCATGTGCCCGATGTGCAGCAGACGCCGGAGCTGGTCCGAGTGGATGCGCCGTCCACCAGTCGGCCGGTCCAGGATCACTTCTTCAAGGACGTAGCTGACGACAGGGGCCGGTACACGCTCGAAGATCTGCTGTCGGGAGAGCCGGTCCATGACCCGCTTCTCGATCATTTCCTCATCGAGAAGCGGACGCCGCTTCGCGAACACGGCCCGAGCGTGATCCTCGGTCTGGAGGAGACCCTGCATCGCGTGACTGGCATAGAAATGCAGCTCGATTGCCTGCGCCTCCATCCCGGCATAATCCCGATACCACTCCGGATGCCGAGTCCGAGCCGTGGACATCGCCTCCCGTACCTCCGGGACGACCTCCCGTAACAGCCCCCCGGCGTCCAGGAGTTCGTCCGCCTTCTCCAACAGCTCCGGCTGTGGCGTCCGTACGCCCCGCTCCATCGCTGAGATGGCGTCGGGGCCGTACCCCACCAGCGCCCCGAACTCCTTCTGCGTCAGGCCCTTCCGCTCGCGCAGGACCTTCATCTGCTTGCCGAGTGCGACGAACAACCCCGCCGCGCCCTCGTTCTCGCCCACTCGGACCCTCCCGCCCGACGACCCGCACGCAGAACGCACCGCAGTCGTACAGATACCCGGCGTCGACCTGTCACTCCTGGTCAGGGTAGAGAGAACCCGCCACTCTCGGTGACGTGAACGCCGAAATCATCACCCCCACCGCCGAACTGGCGCAGCGCATCGGAGCCACTCCGCGGGGAGCCCGCGAGGCCCGCCATCTGACCCTGCGGCAGCTCGCCCTGTGGGGCTTCCCGCAGGAGGGCGAGGTCAGCTTGGCGGCGCAGCAACTCGTGGCGGAGCTGGCCGCCAACGCCGTGACCCACGGCCGGGTGTCCGGCCGCGCCTTCGAACTGCGGCTGCTGCTCCTCCCGGAGGGCACGCTCCGTATCGAGGTGAGCGACGCGCGGGGTGACCGGGAACTGCGGTACGTGTCGGAGCCGGAGGGCGAGAGCGGGCGGGGGCTGATCCTGGTGACGCTGCTCGCGCGGGCGTGGGGCGTGGCGCGGAGGGACGTCGGCAAGACGGTGTGGGCGGAGATCGGCACCGGTTGAGCGGTGAACGGCGCTTGACTTCACAAGACCGTCGCGACACATTCCGATTTCTGACACATCGTCAGGAATCCGGTTCCCGTGACGCTGGAGCGGCCTGCCATGACCACGAGCCAGTCACCCACCCGCAGACGGGTCCTCACCACCGCGACGGCCGCCGGCGCGGCCCTGGCGCTGAGCGGGCGGGGCGCGTCCGCGGCGGACCTGCCCCTCCTCGGCACCTACGACGTGGTGGTCGTCGGAGCAGGGGCCGCCGGGATGACCGCCGCCCTCACCGCCGCCCGCCAGGGCCTGTCCTGCGTGGTGGTGGAGAAGGCGGCCACCTTCGGCGGCTCGGCGGCCCGCTCCGGTGCCGGGATCTGGATCCCCAACAACTCCGTGATCCTCGCGGCGGGCGTCCCGGACACCCCCGCGAAGGCCGCCGCCTACCTCGCCGCGGTGGTCGGGCCCGAGGTCTCCGCCGCCCGGCAGGCCGCGTTCCTCGCCCACGGCCCGGCCATGCTGTCGTACGTCATGGCGCACAGCCCGCTGCGCTTCCGCTGGATGGAGGGGTACAGCGACTACTACCCCGAGCTGTCCGGCGGCCTGCCCGGCGGGCGGTCCGTCGAGCCCGACCAGCTCGACGGCAACGTCCTGGGCGCCGAGCTGGCCCGGCTGAACCCGCCGTACATGGACGTCCCGGCCGGGATGGTCGTCTTCAGCGCCGACTACAAGTGGCTCGCGCTGGCCGCGGTGAACGCCAGGGGCGCCGCCGTGGCCGCCGCCTGTCTGGCGCGGGGCACGAAGGCGGCGGCGCTGGGGCAGAAGCCGCTCACCATGGGGCAGTCCCTGGCGGCCGGCCTGCGCGCGGGGCTGGCCTCGGCGGGGGTGCCGGTGTGGCTCTCGACCCCGCTCACCGACCTCCTGGTGGAGGCCGGCGCCGTCACGGGCGCGGTGGTCACCCGCGACGGCCAGGAACCGGCCCTGGTGCGTGCCCGCAAAGGAGTGATCGTGGGCTCCGGCGGCTTCGAGCACAACGCGGCCATGCGGGCCGAGTACCAGCGCCAGCCGATCGGCACGGAGTGGACGGTGGGCGCCAAGGAGAACACGGGAGACGGCATCCGGGCGGGTGAACGTGCGGGCGGCGCCCTGGACCTGATGGACGACGCCTGGTGGGGCCCGGCGATCCCCATACCGGGTCAGCCGTACTTCTGCCTCGCCGAGCGCACCCTTCCGGGCGGGCTGCTGGTGAACGGGGCCGGCGCCCGCTTCGTCAACGAGGCGGCGCCGTACAGCGACGTCGTCCACACCATGTACGACCAGAACCCCACGGACCCGGCGATCCCGGCCTGGCTGGTCGTCGACCAGAACTACCGCAACCGGTACCTCTTCCGGGACGTGCCGCCCACGCTGCCCCTCCCGGACGGCTGGTACTCCTCGGGCGCCGCCCACAAGGCGTGGACCTGGGACGGCCTCGCCCGGTCGATCGGGGTGCCCCCGGCCGCCCTGCGCGCCACGGTGGACCGCTTCAACTCCCTCGCCCTCCGGGGCAGGGACCTGGACCAGGGGCGCGGCGACAGCGCCTACGACCACTACTACACCGACCCCGCGGTCCTGCCGAACTCCTGTCTGGCCCCGCTCTGGCTGCCGCCGTACCACGCCTTCCGGATCGTGCCCGGCGACCTGGGCACCAAGGGCGGCCTGCGCACCGACCACCGGGCGCGGGTCCTGCGCCCCGACGGCACGCCCGTCCCCGGCCTGTACGCGGCGGGCAACGCCAGCGCCGCCGTGATGGGCCGCAGCTACGCGGGCGCGGGCTCGACCATCGGCCCGGCGATGACGTTCGGCTACATCGCGGCCAGGCACCTCGCCGGCACCCTCTGAGCATCCGGGAAAGGGGCCGGGAAAAGGCAGGAGCCCCGTCGCCTTGCGGCGCGGGGCTCCTTGGGTACTGCTCTCAGGTCCGGATCAGAGACGAGGATCGCCTCAGACGGGGGTGACGTTCTCCGCCTGCGGGCCCTTCGGGCCCTGGGTCACGTCGAAGGAGACCTGCTGGTTCTCCTCCAGCGAACGGAAGCCGCTCGCGTTGATCGCGGAGTAGTGGACGAAGACGTCGGGGCCGCCGCCCTCCTGGGCGATGAAGCCAAAGCCCTTTTCGGCGTTGAACCACTTCACGGTTCCGGTAGCCATAAGCCCTCCTTGGGCCCAAAGGGTTGCCCTGCTCCAGAACCTGCAAGTGTGAGAGCAAATGCCGCACTGCATACGTCTGAAAACGACTAGAGCCCGCGGTTACATGCTCCGCAGGCTCTGTACTGCAAGGGAAACCAAACTGCAACTTGCGGCGAGCCTAGCACGCGGGCAGCCGAAAGCAATAGAGGTCAAGATCACGTCACCCGGACGTTTGAAAGGGTGAAATCGCTTGACGTCGGGGCCGGAGTCTGGAGCGTACCCCAAAGGGGCTAGCCTCGCGATGTGGACAATTCTCGCACCCGGCCGCGCGTCGGCCACATCCAGTTCCTGAACTGCCTGCCCCTGTACTGGGGGCTCGCCAGAACGGGCACGCTCCTCGACTTCGAGCTGACGAAGGACACCCCGGAGAAGCTCAGCGAGAAGCTGGTGCAGGGAGACCTCGACATCGGGCCCATCACCCTGGTCGAGTTCCTGAAGAACGCCGACGACCTGGTCGCCTTCCCCGACATCGCCGTCGGCTGCGACGGACCGGTCATGTCGTGCGTGATCGTTTCGCAGGTACCGCTGGACCGGCTGGACGGCGCCCGCGTCGCCCTCGGCTCCACCTCGCGCACCTCGGTGCGCCTGGCCCAGCTGCTGCTCGCCGAGCGCTTCGGCGTACGGCCCGACTACTACTCGTGCCCGCCCGACCTCAGCCTGATGATGCAGGAGGCGGACGCGGCCGTACTGATCGGCGACGCGGCCCTGCGCGCCAACCTCCACGAGGGCCCGCGCTACGGCCTCCAGGTGCACGACCTCGGCGCGCTGTGGAAGGAGTGGACCGGGCTGCCCTTCGTCTTCGCCGTGTGGGCCGCCCGCCGTGACTACCTGGAGCGGGAGCCGGTCATCACCCGCCGGGTCCACCAGGCGTTCCTGGAGTCCCGCAACCTCTCCCTGGAGGAGGTCGGCAAGGTCGCCGAGCAGGCGGCCCGCTGGGAGGCCTTCGACGAGCGGATCCTGGAGCGGTACTTCACCACGCTCGACTTCCGCTTCGGCGGGCCGCAGCTCGAAGCGGTCGCGGAGTTCGCCCGCCGGGTCGGCCCCACGACGGGATTCCCGGCGGACGTGAAGGTGGACCTGCTCCAGCCGTGACGTTTCGGCGGACGGTGTCCCGGGCGCCGGCCCGGGACCACCCCTGACCCCGGGGCTCAGCCCGGGACGACCACCGTCCGCAGCTCGCCGTCGCCCAGGTGCAGCATGCCCTTGCCGGGCACCGCCGGGCCGCCGACCATGCTCCGGTTGAGCCGGACGCCGATCAGCTCCCCGCTGGAGGACTCCTGCGGGGAGAGCAGGATGCCGCGCCGCGCCTTCTTGGCGTCGACCTGCCAGCCGGAGAAGCCCGAGCAGACGTCCTCCTCGTCACCGGCGATGACCAGGCCGAGCCCCCGCTCCGCACCCCGCGAGATGATCTTCTTCATCTGCTTCTCGGCGTCGCAGTCCTCCAGGATCTCGCCGTCGTCGATGAGGACCACGACCGGGCTCCCGGGCGACGGCTCCGCGTCGTCGATCAGCTCCTCGAACTCGTCCTCGTCGATGTCGTCGCCCGTGTACACCTTGAGCACGCCCTCCACGCCCTCCAGTCCGCGCAGCGGGGACTGGCGGGGGGCGGCGACGACCAGCCGCGTGCCCTGCTTGAGGAAGGACTGGGCGAAGTTCATCAGCACCGTGGAGCGGCCCGACTTCGCCGGGCCCGCGATCACGAACGACGGCACGCCCTGGGCGAGATCGGGGCCGAAGCCGATGATCTCGTCGCCGCCGATACCGGCCAGCGCGAACAGCTTCGAGCCCGACAGGTCCGGGTCGCGCATCTCCCACGCCTCGTCGAAGGCGATCCGGCTCGGCAGGCTGTCCACCCGGAACGGCCGCCTGGAACGCGGCACTTCGGCGTCCCGCGCGGCGGCCGCCTCACCGATCGCGGCCAGCGCGGCGGCCTGGCCCTGACCGGTGGTGTCCTCGGCGAGCAGCGCGAACTGCGTCTCGGTGCCCGCGTCGTTCTTGAAGGCGCGGCCCGGCGGTATCTCCTCGGGCACCTTGCGCGCCGGGATGCCGAGCATGGAGAAGTCGCTGCGGTCGGAGAGCCGCAGACCGTACTTCTCCTCCGTCAGTGTCGCGATCCGGCCCACCAGCAGGGTCCGGTCACCGGTCAGGACCAGATGGATGCCGACGCTCGCGCCCTCGCGCATCATCGTCTGCAACTCGTCGGTGAGCGCGCCGTGGTCGACCTCGCCGAGGGTGGGCACCCAGCCCTCCCACCGGTCCAGCAGGACCACGATGTGCGCCAGCCGCTCCTCCTCGGCCGACGCGGCCCGCTGCTCGCCGATGTCCGCGAAGCCCTTGTCGGCGAGGAGGTTCTGCCGGCGGTCCATCTCGCCCTTGAGCCGGTTCACCAGCCGGACCACCCGCTCGGTCTGGTTCCGGCTCACGACGGCGCCGACGTGCGGCAGCCGGGTCAGCGCGTTCAGGGCGCCGTTGCCGCAGTCGATGCCGTAGAGGTGCACGTCGGCGACCGAGTGCGTACGGGCCAGCGAACCGGCGATCGTGCGCAGCAGCTGGGAACGGCCGCTGCGCGGGGCGCCGCCGATCATCAGATGGCCGAAGCCCGCGAAGTCGATGGCGACCGGGCGGCGCGACTGCGACGCGGGGAGGTCCTCGACACCGAACGCCGCCGGGGCGAGTTTGCCCGGCGCGGGCGTGAACGCGGGCGCCGGGATCTCGTCGAGCAGCAGCTGCTCGTCCAGCGCGGGCAGCCATGGGCTGTGCTGCGGCGGGATGCCGAGCGAGGTGTTGGCGGAGCGGATCGTGTCGACCAGCACCTTCAGGTCGGTGATCTCCTCGTCCTCGCGCGACTCGGCCTTCGGCTTGGCCAGCGCCGCCCGGCCGAGGTCCTCCCAGGCCAGCGGGCCGACCCAGGGCATGAGGACCGCGGGATCGGCGGCACCGGGACGGCGTCCGCCGACGCGGCCGGACTGGAACGGCACCAGCGAGGCGTGGCCGAGCCGGACGTACGCCCGGCCCGGGGTGTTCTTGGAGATGTGGCCGGCCTCGGGGGAGTCGATGACGTCGGTCGACTCGCCACCGTCCGTCACGCGCAGCGCGATCCGCAGGTTGGTGTTGGCGCGGATCTCGGGGGAGACCACACCGGAGGGCCGCTGCGTGGCGAGCAGCAGGTGGATGCCGAGGGAACGGCCTCGCTGGGCGATGTTGACCAGGCCGGTGACGAAGTCGGGCAGGTCGCGGACCATCGAGGCGAACTCGTCGATGACGATGAGGAGCCGCGGGACCGGCTTGTGGCTCGGGTCCCTGCGCACCAGGTCCTGGTAGTCCTCGATGTCCTTCGCGTCGGCCTTCGCCAGGATGTGCTCGCGCCGGTGCAGCTCGGCGCCGAGCGACTCCAGCGCCCGCTCCACGAGGTGGGCGTCGAGGTCGGTCACCATGCCGACGGTGTGCGGCAGATGGACACAGTCCTTGAACGCCGCGCCGCCCTTGTAGTCGACGAGGACGAAGGTCATGTTCTCCGGGGTGTTCGCCACGGCCAGCGCCGCGACGATCGTCTGGAGCAGCTCCGACTTACCGGAACCGGTGGTGCCGGCGATGAGGCCGTGCGGCCCGTCCTTGCGGATGTCGATGCCGAAGGCGCCGTCGTAGGACTCGCCGATGACGGCCATCGTCGACTGGCCGCCGGTCCGCCAGCGCGCCATGATCGCGTCGCTGGTGGGCGGTTCGAGCTGGAGCACGTCGAGCAGCCGGCTCGCGCCGGGCAGCGCCGAGTCCTCGGTCTCGCCGCTGATGTCCCGCAGCGAGGACAGCGAGCGGGCGAGCCGCAGACACCAGGACGGCGAGACGAAGTCCGGCCGTACGTCCCTGCGCCGCTCCGCTCCGGCCTCCTCCACCCGCAGCCGCAGCTTGTCCGGCTCGCGGGCCCGGTCGGGCTCGGGCGCGGCCTGGTGCCAGGCCTGGAAGGAGGGGAAACCGCCGGGCGCCTGCGGGCTCCGGTCGGCCGCCCGCTGCGGCTGCCCGGGCTCCTCGGCCTTCGGCTCGGCCACCACGTACGCCTGGCACTCGCCGGGCAGGAAGCGCTCCTCGGCGTCCAGGCAGAGGGCGAACATCGACACGGCCGGGCCTTCGCGCAGCAGCCGTACGACACCGGGCAGGGAACGCAGCCGCCGTGAGCCGTCCCAGACCACGACGATGTCCGGGTCGGTGAAGCTGGTGCCCTGGCTGCGGTTCTGCTCGGCGGCCTTCTTGCGGGCGTCGAGGATCTGCGTCAGCTCACCGATGCGGGCGCCGACGGTCTCGGCGTCGGTGCCGATGAGGACGTTGATGTCCTGGCCGGTGCTGGGCCTGGCGTGCGGGAGCCAGCGGACCCAGTCCCAACTGTCCTGCGCACTCTGCTCGCTGAGCACGTAGAACTGCACGTCCATCGGGCTGTGCAGCGCCGCGAACTGGGCGACCGCCCAACGGCCCATGGCCCGCGCGGAGTCGCCGGGGCCGGCCATGCCGACGACGCCGAGACCGCGCAGGTTCAGTGCGACGGGCGCCTCCTCTATCTTCCAGGTGACCTCGCGCTTGTGGTCGTCCTGCTCGGGGTCGTCGAGGATCACCTCGGACGGCAACTGGCCGGTGCCGACCCGCAGGAGCAGGTGGTCGCGGTCGGTGCGGCGCCGCTCCCAGAGGCGGGTGCGCGGGCCGGTGCCCATGGACAGCACGGTCGCCGGGTCGGGAATGGCGTGCCGTCGGTCGTTGCGTTCGACGACGAGGGCGTCCTGGGCGTCCTGCTCGATGCGGGCCTTCTGCTCCTCGTACTCCTTGACCTGCTTCGCGTGCGACTTACGGCCGTGCTTCTTGTCGTTGTAGTAGTTCGCGAAGAGCAGGATCGGGCTGAGGCCCGCCATGATCAGGTAGTACCAGCGCCCGAAGATCATCACGGCGACGACGGCGCCGACGAGCGGGGTGAGGGCCATCAGCCAGGGCAGCGGCCGGGGTTCGTACTCGCGGGGCGAGGAGGGCAGCCGGAACCGGGTCTGGCGCTCGGGGGGCCGCAGCCGCGGCGGCCGGTTGTAGTCGAGGCCCACGCCGTCGTCGGACCACTTCAGGGCGGCGTTGGGAGGGGAGTAACGGGTCAGCTCTATCAGGGAGTTGCCGACGGCGAACTGGCCGCCGAGGGGCCAGATGTCCGGGTCGACGGGTTCCACGGGTTCCGCGGCCGCCGTCTCGCCCTCCTCCTCGGCCGCCTTCTTCCTGCGCCGGCGCCGCTTCTTCTTCTCCTCCTTCTTGTCCTCCTTGGGGTGGAGGATGTCGTCGACGGACGTCCCGTCGAGGAACACCTTCTCCTCGTCGCCGTGCACCTTGAACCGGCAGGTGCCGTCGGTGGAGACGGAGAGGGTCAGGACGCGGGCGTCGAGTTCGGGGTCGTCGATCCGCAGATGGCTGGCGGCGCCGCTGCCGATGTCGTACCGCCCGACGCCGAGCCGGTGCACGTACCCCGCGGCCGGACCGCCGACGACCCGCAGTTCGACGAGCCCGGACGGCTCGCCCGGCAGACACCCGGCGGGATCCTGGAGACTGACCACCGCCCCTTCCCGCACGGGGGAGTTGAGCACGGTCGCGGCGGGATCGACGGCGTACCCGTCGACGTACAGCAGGGGCGCGTTGTTGCCCGGCACCTGCTGCGGCTGCTGTCCGATGGGGATGACCTGTGCCCCGCTGTGCCCGACCTGCTTCGCCAGCTCCTGGGCGATGTCCCCCATCGTGGACTCGGGATCGGCGTCGAGTACGACGTCGGCGGTGCCCCCGCCGAACGGGTCGACGACGGTCAGAGTCAGGCGCACGTCTCTTGTCCTCCCCGTTGCCCCCGTGACCGCTTCCGCAACGCAGGTCACAGCTGGAAGCGACGATATCCGCTGGGGGTGGAACGCGGACAGCGGGTGGCCGCGGAGCCTTCCCGATGGCAACGCGACCCCCACGAGGCTGTGACGAGCTCACGACGTCATGTTCACAAAGCCGGGATGTGCCACCTCAGGCCTCGCAAGTAGGCTGCTGACCCAAGAGCGGACGATCACACCGGCTGTCGCACACGAGTTGGGGCGAATCGGTGGCTGTCGGTCCGCAAACAGGGAGCCACGGGGGTTGGCCCTGCGGCGTTTTGAAGAGGGAGCGGCTTCATGGCCAAGGACCTTGATGTCACATATCAGGACATGCGGGATGCTGCCAAGCATGTCGTGAAGGAGAAGGAGCGGCTCCAGGAGAAGCTCGAGGGCCTGAAGAAGTACATCAACAACCTGGTCGAGTCGGGCTACGTCACCAAGAGCTCCTCCAAGGCGTTCGACGAGAACTTCACCGAGTTCGTGCAGGGTTCGAAGGACACCCTGGACGGCCTCGACGGCATGGGCGACTACCTGACCATGGCCGCGGAGAAGTTCGAGCAGATCGACGACGAGCTGGCCAAGCAGGCTCGGGGCAAGTGACGTCGGCCCGGTAACGGGCTGTTCTCCCGTGCGGTGGGGCGGCGTTCGGGCGCCGCCCCACCACCGCGCGGGACGTGCGCGCTTCAGCTGTCGGAGAGCGGCTGCCGGAGCAGGTGCATGTGGAGGTCGCTGCGGAGTTCCTCCGTGTCGACGCGCAGCCAGGATCCGTCGCGGAAGCGGATGAGCAGCATCCTGGTCGCGAACTCGCCGGAGAAGGGGTCCACCAGGCTCGCTTCGGCGGAGGGGATGCGGGCGACGACCTCCATGTGCTTCTCCCGGCCCACGCTGACGCGCTGGGGCGGGGCCGCCAGGGCTATGCCGTCCGGGGTCGCCACAAGCAGTCGCTGAGGGTGGGTGGAGTGGGTGTACCAGCGCAACAGGAACTGCCCGGCGTCGCCTTGCCAGTTGCCGTCGAAGACCTTGTCCAGGCCTTGTTCGGCGATCGTGGCGTCCCGTCGCCGCTCCGCCTCCCTGTTCGCCCGCCGACTCTCCTTCTCCTCCTTCGAGTCGAGGGCCCGCATGACCGCGTCCTGTGCCTTGGACAGGGGGATCAGCAGCAGGATCAGGGGAAGGAACGGCAGCCAGAGCGCTTTGCCGAGCACGGTGCCGGCCAGGGCCAGCGGGGGCAGCCGGGCGGGGCGCAGGCGTGGGTTGCCGGCGGCCTGGAGGACCTCCGCCGGAGGCTGGGGGATCTTCTCGATCCAGGACCACTCCGCCGCTTCGACCTGCACGCCGAGGCGGTCCGAAAGCACGCGCGGCTTGTCGTTACGTGTCACGTCGGGACTCTCCTCGTCGGCGCCGGACTGCGTTGCGTCGAGAGCCTAGCTGGCACGGGTCGGCGGGAGGAGTGACGGAGTCCGCACTCGGCGGGCTCTCCCCGAAGGCCACCGGAGAAGGTCAGGAAGTCGTAGAGAGGGATGACCCGTGGGGGACCACATAAAGGCGGATCTCGCCGCCATCAAGCAGTGTTCGCGCGATCTCACCAAGATTCACGGCGAGTTCGAGCGCAACGGCAATCCTGCGGACGAGTACGGCCCGGCGGTGGGGCACGGTGGTCTCAAGGACGCCTTCGAGGAGTTCGGCGACACCTGGAAGAAGACCAGGAAGAAGCTGATGGAGGAACTGGAGGCGCTGGCCGAGTTCACCAAGACCGCGGCGAAGGCCTACGACGAGATCGACCAGGAACTGGCGAAGGCCATCCGGGAAGCCAAGGCGCAGAGCAAGGGGAAGAAGTGAGCAGGACCGACTCCGACTGGCCGCCGCTGTGGGAGGACGACCCGACCCCCGGCGATCCGGACGAAGTGGCCGAACTCGGCCGTAAATTGCGCAAGATGGCCAACATGATCGAGGAGCAGTCCCGGGTCATCAAGGCCCTCGCCTCGGTCGAGGGCTGGGACAGCGAGGCCGGGAAGGGCTTCCACGAGATAGCCGACGGCACCGGCGACAAACTGAAGAAGTCCTTCGAGCGCTACGACGAGGCCGCCAAGGCGGTCGGGGAGAGCGTGCAGGAAGGCGCCTCCGACCAGTTCGCCGGCGAGATGCGCCGCGCCCAGCGCAAGGCGGACCGGGCGCTCGCCGACTACCGGGAGACCAAGTCGGACTTCGACCTCGCCGACGCCGAGGTCAAGAAGGTCATGGACAAACACCCCCTCGGCGACATTCCCGCCGCCGAGAAGGAGGAGTACGACCGCTGGGTCAAGAAGCGCGCCGAGGCCATGCGGGGCATGGGTGACGCCCGCCGGGCGGTGAAGGACGCGCGGGACATCTACGACGACGCGGGCGACAAGGCGGCCCGGCACATCCGGAACGTCATCCACCACGACGCGGTCCGCGACCCCGGCGGCTTCATGAACTGGCTCGCCGACTGGGCGGACCTGTTCTCCAACATCTCCGCCGTACTGTCCGTGCTCGCGGTGATCTGCGCCTTCGTACCGCCGCTGCAGTTCCTCGCGCCGATCTTCGCGGCCCTTGCCGTGATCGCCAGCGCGGCGGCCCTCGCCGGTCACGCCTACGACATGACGGCGCGCGGCGGGAAGGTCGACTGGATGAAGCTGGGCACCGACGTGCTGGGCGTACTGCCCGGCCTCGGTGCGCTGAAGGGCCTCACGGCCCTCAAGGGGCTCAAGGGCGTCTCGGGCCTGGGCCGGCTCAGGATCGGCGGCATGGGAGCGCTGCGCGGTGTGGGCGACAACTTCATGAACGGCGTCGCCGTCAAGCTCACCAACAAGGTGCTCGGTATGACGGGCCGCGCCGCGATCGAGGGCCGGAAGATCACCGCCGTGATCAAGGGCGCCGGTCTCGCGAGCGCCCTGAACCGGATCTTCAGCGGGGAGAACGGCGAACGCACCGGGTACCAGGAGCCGCCGCGCTCGACCGGCCCCGTACCGACGCCGACGCCCCGCCCCCAGCCGACGCCGCCGTCCACGGCCCCCACGGCGGTCCCGGGCCCGGCACCGACTCCGGCGCCGACCCCCACGCCGAGTCCGCGTCCGGCGCCGACGGTGTCGCCGACGACGTTCAACGCGGCGCTGGCGGCGTGACGTGGCACGTTCCGGCATGAGTGAAGACGACCGCAGGCCGCACGGGGCCGAACGACCAGAGAGAAAAGACGCACAGTGACCACGGACACCGCTGACGAACTCCGTGCCCGCCAGTTGGAGGGCGACGGCATCGATGTGCGCTGGATCATGCCGGAGGGCTTTCTGGAGCTGCCCTTCGAGGCGGACGACCTTGACGAACTGGCCCTGAAACTCATCGACTTCGCCAAGCAGACCCTGCCCGGCGGGACCGAGGAGATCCAGCGCGAGTACGCGGCGATGTGCGCGGCGCACTACGACGAGTTCATCGAGGCGGGCGTGCAGTACGCGGGCTTCGTCACCACGGAGGTGGACGGGGTCCGCTGTACGGCCACGGTGAACGTCAGCCTGATAGACCTCGACGAGCGGGCCGGCGACAACCCGGTGGGCTTCCTCGCGACGACGCTGCGGCACCTTGAGCTGGGTCAGGTCGGCGAGACGCAGCTGCCGTGCGGCCCGGCGGTGACGTGCGTGGGCAACCGGTCCTCCAGCATCGACGGAGCCCTGACGCAGTCCGGCCGGGCGGAACCGGTCTGGACGTCGTTCATACAGGTCCAGATACCCCTCACCAACGGAACCGTCCTGGTCCTGGAGATGGGCACGCCGACGGTGGAGGGCTGGGACGTCTTCTCCAGCATGTTCGCCGGCATCGTCAAGAGCGTCCGCTTCTTCGACGAGGACGGGTCGATGGTGGTGATGCCGGGGTGAACGGGGGGATGGAACCGTCGGCGGCCGCTCCGCCTCGGGACTACCGGATGCTGGTCCCGCGGGAGTGGTTCCGCATCGACCTCACCAAGGACCGCTGGCGCGCACAGCTGAAGACCTTCGTGGACCGTGGGACGGCGGGCCGGGGGGTCTCCGCGGAGGTCACCCGGCACGTCTGGACCACCCTGCGCAACACGGCGGAGGCGGGCCGGGCGCGGGGCGCCATGGAGTTCTTCCTCCTGGCGGCCCCGGCCACCCGGGACGGCATGCCGCCGGCCTCGCTCCTGGTCTCCCTCACCCCGCTGGGCGACACCCCGGCGGACCCGTCCGCGTACGCGGCATGGCTCGAACTGAGGGAGCCGGAGGAGGGCCCGCGACGTGAGGTGTCGGTCGTCGACCTGCCGGCGGGCCGAGCGGTACGAGTACGGGGCGCGACCTCCCTGGACCTCCACATCCACATGCCGTCCGACTCCGGCTACCTGACCCTCGCGTTCGCGTCCCCGCTGCTGGGGATGACGGGGGCGATGGAGGGGCTGTGCGATGCGATCGGGGGGTCGGTGGGGTGGGTTCACTGACGTTACGCCAGCGCTGCGATTCTGGAGGGAGTCCCATGTGGACGGCTGGGTGATTGAAGTGGGAGACCGGAGTGTCTGACGACGACAGTGGCGACGGCCTCGTGGACCACATCTTCGAGTTCGACTTTCAGCCGGGCTGGGTCAATCTGTCTCTTGAAGAACGGACCTGGATCGAAGCATCGGTCGTCGCCACGCTGGTCGCGTCACGGCAGTTCGACCAAGGCGAGCTCGAGGTCACGACCCGCATGCTGATCCGGGACCTGAGGCGGCGCTCCCTCAATCTGAACCTGGACACCCCGAATCTTGCGATGGCCTACTACACGCCGCAGGGCCGAGCAGTCGCCGGCATGACACTCAACTCATACGCGGACGAAGGCAAGCCGCGCCCGCTGCGGGACGAGGTCGTGCCATTGGTGACCGATTTCGGTGACACAGAGGTCGTTCGTGAGCCGGACACCCGTCACCTGGACCTGCCAGTCGGACCTGCTCTGCGCATCCGCGCAGGCTTGCGGCTCAAGGGCGGCTTCCTGAGCCTGAGGCGTGGGCGAACATTGGAACTCCTGAAGTACGCCGTCTTTCCTCCAGGCGTGCGCCATATGAGCGTCTTCGAGGTCACCTGGTACCGGGAGGAGGACACCGAGGAAGTCATGCGTCTGACCGACGAGTTGGCGGCATCGGTCAAGATCGTGATGGTCGATGACGACGGGAACCCGGTGAAGCAGTAGGTTCAGGACGCGGCAGCCGTACCTCAGGTCAGTTCGCGGCTTGGAGCCGGATGCTTCTGGCGAAATCGTCGATTGCGTCGAAGGCGCCCTCAAGCAACGCTGGGTCGTCGTAGTGGCCTTTGAGCAGCAGATCGACATTGTGGACCGGGTCGTTCCAGGCGTAGGCGATGGAGAGCATCAGGCCGCCGTCCGGACGGGGCCAACTCCGCAGACATCGAATGCCTTCGCCGAAGTGAGGCGAGGCAAAGGGCGTCGTTTCGACGCGGTCGCCGGCGTCGGCCGCTGACGGGTCGGGTTCGGCCAGCATGCTGAGATGGAGGGCACTGTGTTCCTCGTCGCAAGCGAACTGCTTGGTGAACAGGACCAGCGGTGCGGCTTGAGGCGGCATCGGACCGAACAGAAAAGCCTGATCAGCTTGGACGCGATTGCGCAGCATGGTCGCGGACGCTTCGAGGAACTTCTTCAGCTGACGCTTCTCGCGCCACGTGAGTTTCCGCCGATGGATCAGGGCTGTCGCTTCTAGTTGTAGGTCCAGCCACCTTGCGAAGTCCGAACTGCTTCCCTCAAGGGGCATGTGAAACCAGACGGACGGATCGGAGGCCGTCTCGACGATCATCATGCGTAGCTCCAACGGAATGTGGTCATTACAGCGTCGAAGAGCTCCACCAAGGTCTCGGCGAACTCGGTGTTCGTCCCGTTGGCCAGCAGCGTACTGAAGGAGAAGGTGATCCATTGTGCTGGAACGCTGTTTGGAATCGGCACGATGTACTGAACCCGCCAGGACGGGACCTCGATGCCTCGGCTAGGGTCGGCCGACAGCTTCGTCAGGGTCCGCACTGCGGCCACCCCATCCAACTCCTGGGCTGAGGCACCTTCGGAGTCGCGAGCCAGGTCGATCAGGACACGACGTGGATCGACGCCGCCTGATGGCGCGCCCAGAGGCTCCGAAGCAACGAATGAGGCTGGGATCAGCAAGCCATGCATGCGCTCGACCGGCAGATAGAGTGTCAAACCATCCGACTCGCGCGCTTGCCGAGCTGTCTCCTTGAGTTCCCTCGTGAGCAGCATGCGGGCTCTGGGAATGTCGTCCTTCGGAAACCCGACGGGCAGCTGCGAGACCGACTTCCGTACGATCCGTTGAATGGCCTTCGTCGTGCCGGACCGCAGCGGGATCGTGTCCCATCCCGGTGGTGGAACAACGTTGAAGCCGACAGGAGTTCGGGCGGTCTCGGTTGGATTCTCAGGACGTTGCACTGCGGTTCCTCAACTTCTCCACTGCACCGGTCGCACCCACCAGCGCTGTCAGTAGCGGACCACCGACCACTCCTGGCCAGAAAGAGACCAAGAGACTGGGAATTGCGAGAGACCATGCCATGGCGAGGTCGCGGGTCAGCAGAGGCGGGCGCTGGCTGGGCTTCGGGTGTTGGGTGAGGACCCAGAGTAGATAGAGCAGGAGGGCTGAGAGCGTGGCGTAGTAGATTCCGAGAAGTATGGAACTACCTGATTCGGGTGTGATGATCCCGACTGCGATCATCGGGAAAATGGAGGTTAGGCCGATGATGATCGTCACTCGAACTCGAAAGTTCACGCCCGTTCCCAGCTGCTGTCCAAGTGACATCTATTGGCCTCACTTCCATGTGTGGTCGAATTCTTGAGAACGTTTCCTTACCAGTGCGTGTCAGGTTCGGGCATCCAACCGCTCTCCTTCCATGTGTTGTAGTCGTCGTTGTACGGCTTGTCGCCTGGGAAAAAGGGTGCATGCTCATTCAGCCAGCCGACGGAGTCGCTCTTACTCAAGGACTTGTCCATGACGTCAACGGCCATACCGGTGTATCCCGCGAACACCGAGGCCGCGTAGCCTGCCTTTCCAAGCGTGGATGCACCCCCGGCCACGGCGTCAGGAAATGCCTTGGTGTTGGCGCGTAGTTGACCGAAGAGTCCGGCAGCCTCATCGTCACCCACATGAAGCCACTTGGATGCCGCGGATACGGGAGTAGGTTCCTTGGCGACCAAACCGGCTTCACTGGAGATCTTCTTCAAGGTGAAGTGACGCAGGTCCTTGAAGAACTTTCGCGAGCCGGCATCCCGGGCGTTCGCGATGGCTTTACTCAGGTCGTCAAGCATGCCTCTGTGAGACCTGAGGCCAGCCTTGAGTCCACCCGTTCGCACAACTTGAGCGGCAGAACTGGTAGATTTCGCCGCGTTCTTCAGCATGATGATTCCGCCGCGGCCAATTCCCATCAGGAGCAGGCCGCCAATATCGAATGCGAGATCGGTCCAGGAGGCGTCGCCAGATGCAACAAGCACAGATCTGGTAACAATTGTGAGCAAGGCGATTCCCAGGACCAACATATTGAGGCCCGGGATCCAGATGGCGACGATTCCGGCGATAGTGGCGATCCAGCCCAGGCCGTCAAGTACGGTCTTGATCCAGTCCGCATTGTCGTGGACCAAGCCTTTGAAGTCTTCCCACCACGAGTCTTTGATTACGTCATCGATCTCGTCCCTGATCTCACCCGCATAGTGACTGGCGCGACTGTCGCGGTCGCTGGTAATGGAGTTCAGTTGCTTCCGGTAAGTCTGTATGGGGTCGTCATCGGTTCCACTGGTTGATGGAGCAGGAGCATCTTTTGCTCCGATGTCGGTGCCCTTGGACTTCTTGGCATCGATATCGTCCTGCTTCTTCTTGGCTCGGCGCAGGACTCCATCGGCGTCCGACTGGAAGTCTTCCAACTCGTTCGCCCACAAGGTGAGGTGGCCGTGGACGCGCTCATAGCGACTGGCCACCTCACGCATGTGCTTCTCAAGCGTGGAGGACTCTTCGCGGAGGCGCTTGACGTACTTGCCCTTCAGTGTTTCCTCATTGCTGATGGACTGTAGGTTCTTGGCCTGGGTCCTGAGCTTCTCCACCACAGAGACCATGTGCGTGACCTCGTCGCGAATTTCTTCAGGATCGCCGGGTACGGGGTCGGCGTCGCAGAGGGGTTGCCAGTCGACGGGGCGGCGCTTGGATGACGCTGTCACTTCTTGTGCTTCTGTTCGTCACGCTTGGCAAGCTGATGGTCAAGGTCCTTGAATGCCTTTTTGGTGCCGGCCACAAGCTTTCCTACCGAGTCAAGACTCTCGATGAGTTTTGTCCGGTAGTCGTCCCAGTTTTCGACGAATTTATCCATTGCCTCGGCGATGTCGTGGGATCCCCAGTGCTGGCGTGTTTCATCGCGACGCTTCTCGAGATCTTCAAACGTCGTCTTGAGTTGACCCAGCTTCTTTTCGGACTCCGTGAGGAGTTCGTAGTCGACGGTCAAGTCCGAGTCTGTCACTGAGTACTCCTCACCAGTTTGCGAAGCTGTGGCCCCACGTCATCGGTTGACGGACTGGATCTCCTGGACGGTGACCGCCTGGTCGGCGCCGAAGGTGCCGTTCGGGAGGTCGCCGCCCGCCCCACCCGTGCCGGCCCACGTGATCTCCCACGTGATGGTGGCCTGGAGGTCAAACGTGCCGTCGCCCGACGAACGCAGGTACTTCAGCCCGCACGGCGGCGTCTCGTCGGCCTTGCCCTTCGCGTACGGCTCGCCGATGGAGCCGTCGGCGTTGATGACGCACTCACCGGACGCCGGGTACGTCTCCGCGTCCGCCGTGCCGGGCTCCAGCCTCAGGGAGACCGGCTTCGCCGTCGTCATGGCCTGGAGGTTGAAGCCGGGGGCGTTGATCGCCGCCGTGGCCTGGACCTCGTCGAAGACCGCCTCGTCCAGCCACGCCCACGTCGGCAGGTTCACCTTGGTCGTGCCGTCGGGGGCGAGCGTCACCTCGGTGTCCGGCAGTTCCATCGCCTGGTAGGCGAGCGCGGCGAGTATCTCCGGGGTGATCGCCTGCTCGTACTGCGCCGGCGGGGCCTCCCCGTTGTCGACCCAGAACGGCAGGTCGTTGCACGAGTTGCGCTTCAGGATGTCCGGCTCGTTCGGGTTCTCCACGGCCGCCCAGAACATGCCCTCGCCGTCGTTCTCGACGTTGTAGTCCTTGTAGCCCGGGGTGTCGGTCCAGCCGTACTCGTCCTCGTAGTGCCGCTGCAACTCGCTCAGCGCGGCGCCCGCGTGGCCGCCCATACCGGGTGCGCTCATCTGGCCCTCGATGTCCTTGGACATCTTCTCCTTGAAGTCCTTGGCTCCGAGGTAGGGGGCGTACCAGCACGGCGGGGGCGTCCAGTTGACGTCGGCGGACGTCACGTTCCCCCGGCTGCCGCCCTTGGCGACGGAGCCGGAGTATTCGATACGTGCGGTGGCGTAGATGTTGTTGCCGTCGCTGCCGCCTGACTGCTCCGCGTCGGATCCCGGGCCGAAACCCACGCCGGTCCCTGCGTAGGCGGACTCCGAGTGGACGAGGGTGCTGAGGGTCAGCGTCAGGGCTGCGACGGCGACGAGAGTGCCACGATGTCCCCTCACCGGCACTTCGCCGCCTTGGTCTCGACGAACACCTTGGACGCCCGCCACAGGTCCGTCCCCGTGGGGTTCTTGACCATGATGATCTTGAAGTAGCCGAAGTCATTGATGCTGGGGTCGGTCTTGAGGACCTTCCCCGACTTGACCTCCTTGCCATAGAACTTGGTGTCGTCCGCGCAGAACGCCACCTCCACCAACGCGCCGTTCGCCGCGGACCGGGTGGTGACGTCGTAGTGGCGTCGGGTGCCGGTGACAGTCCAGCCGCCGTCGATGTAGGCGTTGATCTGCGTGTTCGCGTACTTCAGACCGCCGTCGACGGCGTAGGTCACCACGCCTGCGTCCTTGGTCGTGCCCTTGTCCACGCCCCGGAACATGGCCCGGAAGAAGTTCGCAGTATCGGCCATAGCCGCCGCCTCGTTCTTGTTCTTCGGCTCGTCCCAGTCGAAGACCAGATTGACGTCGGCCGGCAGCGACACATCCACCCCGTCCGGCTTGTCCTCTGCCGGGGCTCCCGAGGGGGACGTCGATTCCTTCGGGGTCGGGGACCCCGACTCCGCTCCGGCGATCTTGTCGTTGTCGCCGGACTTGTCGTCCTCGCTGCCGCAGGCCGACAGCAGTAGTGCTGCGGCGGCTACGAGCGCGGTGGCGGCGGGCAAAGTGCGGCGCTTCACAGTGGTCTCCCCGTGAGACAGAAGTTCAGTCAGGACAACAGACGCTATAGGTGCGCTTCTTGGTTTCGCCACCGCGAACGGTGGCCACCCCCGCCTGCAAACCCACCGCAAGGTGAGAATCGGCCGACGGGGGTCATGACGCGGGAACACCGGACCGCGTCGTCCGTACCTTCTCCGCCACCCGCGCAACCCCGGAGGGCAACGCGGACAATGGCCGTGAGGTGTCCTCGTCGTACGGGACCCTGCGGTCGCCGGGCGGCGGAGCCGGCAGGGTCAGCCGGAGGTCGGGAAGTTTCCCCGGCGATGCGACCGCCGAGTCCAGGCAGGCTGGGCAGAGGGGCAGCATCTGACGGCGGTTGGTGGAGTGGGAGAGGCGTACGTGGCGGCGGGAGGCCGCCGGCCCGTGCAGGGGGTTCACCGCGCAGCACAGGGCCTGGCCGGTACGGGCCGCCCTGGCCAGGACGATGACCGTGAGAAGCGTCATCGGGTCCGCGCCGCGGAGGTTCTTCGCGTCGCCGTCCACCAGGAGCAGCGCCGCCTCGGCGACGTCACCCCCGGACGGCATCGCCCGCAGTTCCGCCCACGCCGTTTGCCGAAGGTACGACTCCGTCGGCTCGCTCGGTGACACCACGGGGAGTGCCTCCACGGGCAGGGGACGACGGCGCCGTACCACTCCGCCCAGGATGCCCAGCAGGGCCGCCGCGAGGCCGAAGGCGAGCAGGCCGGCCATCCCGCCCAGGAACAGTCCGGGCCAGAACTCCCCACCGAAGAGGGGCTCCAGGTCGTCCTCCGTGGCGGCGTTGGGCACCGGGTAGGGGTCGCCGGGGGTGAGGGGTTCGTCGGTGCGTTCCGTCTGTTCGAGGGCCTTCAGGACCGTGTCCAGGCGGTCGCCCAGGAGGAAGTCGTCGGCGTCGTAGGACCTGTCGTCGCCATAGGTGACGGAGTCGGGAAGGTCGTAGAGGGGGCCGTACCTGTCCAGGGCCAGACCGTGGTTGTAGATGTCGATGTAGCCGCTGAGCGGGTCCGCCACGATGTACACGCCGTCGCTGCCCGTCTTGTCGCGGACCGCCGCCACGAATGCCTCGGCATCGTTCGCGGACTCGTCCTCCGGTATCTGCGGCACGAGGGTCACGAAGACCGGGCCGCCGCCCTCCGAGCGCTCGAATCGTTCGATACGGGTGTGCAGGCGCGCGAGTCGGGCGCGGTCCAGGAGCGGCGGGCTCTCGCCGTCCACGTACACCGGGTCCTTCGCCAGGGCCTCGGCCACTCGGTCGGTTCTCGCCTCCAGGTCGACGGCCCGGGGTGGGGGCGTGGCGCTCGACGTCGTCTGGTCGAAGACCTGCGAGGCGATGACGGCCACGGCGACGGCGCTCACGAGGGCGAGCAGTGGGGCGGTCCAACGGTTCCCGGAGCGGCCCGTCGTCCCGCGCAGCCTGCCCCGCCACCGCCGTACGTACGGGAAGAGCAGCAGGAGCAGCGTCGGGACGCCTGCGACCAGGACCGCGGTGAGGGTGGTCTGGTTCTCCCGGTCCGTCGGCCCGATGTACAGGTCCGGCGGGCTGTCGTCCGCGTACGCGACGCGTGCGGCGTCCGCCCGTTCCGCGGCCTTCTGCGCCCCCTCGGCCACGACTTCCGCGAAGAGTTCAAAGGCACGCAACGAACCCGCGTCGTACGGCAGCTCATAGAGGCTGACGGTCGCCGCGTCCTCCGCCGGGGCGCTTACTCCGAAGGCCCTGGCGTCCTCGACCGTGGCGTCGTCGAGGAGTACGTACAGTCCGTCCCGGCCGAGGCGGTCGTGGACCGCTTCGAGCAGGTCCCGGCCGGACCCGGCTCCGTAGGGCAGCACGAGGACGTACGTCGGGACCTCGATGCCCTTCGCCACGGCGGCGAAGTCCCGTGTCATGGACTTCGGTGTCTCGCGCGGGAGTTGGTCGGTGATGTACACCGGGTTCTCCCGCAGGCGGTCCGCCAGGTAGGCGGCCTGGGTGTCGTCGTCCGCCGCCCCGGCGGGCGCGGCTGCCGCGCAGGCCATGAACAGGGCTGCCAGTAGGGCGCCGAGCGGCAGAAGGACTCCGCGCACTCGGAACCGAAGACCCCGTGAAGCCACCGCGGCCTCCCCCATGACGCGCACCCGTCCGCCCCCGTCTTCAACTCGCCACTTCATCAACGCGAAGCGGATGACTACTCCTTGGGATCCAGCAGCTTGCGCAGCGCCGGTGACAGTTCCGGCACCCGCGCCCCCGCCGCCTGGGCCGCGGTCAGCGTGCGGACGTACGCCTCGGCCTGCTCGCGCAATGCCTGCTTCCTGCTGCCCTGGCGGCGGCCCGCCAGCCATACGGCGATCGCGAGCGGTACGAGGACGAGGAGCCCGTAGGCGGCGGGGACCTCCTCGCCCCAGGCCCAGCCCGCGCCGACCAGGCCCACCAGGAGGAGCAGACAGCCGGTCTCGTCGTGCCAGCCGCCCGCGTCCGCCATCTCCTCGTACTGCGTGACCGCGGCCGGTTTCGGGGGCACAGTCACGGATTGGGGGGTTTCGACGGGGACTTGGTGCGGGTCGCCGGAGAAGGGGGGAACGGCGGGGTACTCCGGTATCCGCGCCCAGCCCTTCCCGCCGCCCTCCGCCGTGCGGCCCTCGAGCCACGCGGGGACGTGCGTCAGCGGCAGGCCGTGCGCGCGGGCCACGCCCAGGACCTCGCGGTAGCCGGTCAGAGCCGGGTGGGTCAGCTCACGCTTCCAGCGGACGGAGAGTGCGATCAGTGCCGCCACCCCGACCACCACGAGCACGCCCGACGCGATCAGCGACGGCTGCGCCGCACGCTCGGGCATCGCCGTCGTCGTGAACGGAAGAGTCACGCCCACCGTCAGCGTCAGACCGCCGATCCAGGCGAGCCAGCCGCGCGAGGTCGCCCGAAGCGCCCGCTGCCGCTCCACGAACAGGGCTTTCACTGCCTCGTCGTTCGTGTAGTCCACCCCGTGCCGGGCGCCGATGGCGCGGGCGGCCTCCAGGACGCGGGGATCCGTCGCCAGCGTCGCCCCGTTCACGGGGAGGAGGTTCGTCGTCGTATCTGCCATGACGGTCAGTCCGTAACCCTTCGTCCTTCTCGTCCTTCGTCGGCGATCGAAGATCTTGGCACGGCCGTCCCTCGCGCTCGTGAGTGAAAGGTGCAGGCTTCATGGTTGACGCGTGAGGAACGGTTCCGCCGAGATCCGGAATCACTTCGCTTCCGCACAGGAAACCGCTGTTCAGAGCCGTGCGCACAAGGGGCTTACCTGGGGCTTCCGTTGCGGGTGAGTAACAGTACGGCCCCCACTCCGCACGGGGCCAGACGTGCCTTGAGGGGCTTATGAGCGGCTGATACGGTGCCATGGCTTGACACTGACCCCAGCTGCTGACTATCCGCGCAGAGCGCGACGATGACGCAAACAGGCGGTGAAGTGTCCGGAATTGCAAAGTATTTGGCAGTCTTGGCAGACATTTTCTTGGCTGTACGGGGAGCGGTTGCGTGAAGATCCAAGAGCGTACGGGGGCGGGCGCGGGACGTTCCGCGGGACCGGCTCAGCCGTCGGTCGGCGACCGGCTTCCCACCCCTCCCCGTGAGCGCAAGCCCGCACTGGCCGCACTGGCGGTGCTGCTCATCCTGGTCGGCGCGCTCGGCGCGACGATGCTCGTGCTCCAGGCCGGCGACCGGATCGAGGTCGTCAAGGTGACGAGCGAGATCGAGGCCGGTGAATCGGTCGGCGACAACGTCCAGTCGGTGCTGGTCGCCAAGGACGACAGCATCAACTATGTCGAGTGGAGCAAGCTGAAGACCCTTCAGGGGCTCAAGGCCAAGTCCACGATCTACGAAGGCACCCTCGTCATCGGCGAGATGTTCGCCGACCAGGTCGGGGTCACCGAGGGCAAGGCCACCGTCGGCCTCTCCCTCAAGGCGGGCCAGTTCCCGGCCGGGCTCAAGGCCGGCGACGTCGTCGCCGCCTACCGCGTCGGCGCCAACAGCGGTTCCGGCTCGGACGCCGACGCCGAGGGCGGCAACGGCGGTGCCGCGGCCGGCGGCGGCAACAACCTGATCGTCGACCAGGCCACCGTCACCTCGGTGCCCGGCGGCGACGGCGACGAGCTGGTCGGCAGCTCCAACCTCGCCGTCACCGTCACCGTCGAGACCGACCAGGCCGCCCCGCTGGCCCTGGCCGCCTCCAACGGCGAAGTGGCGATCGTGCTCGTCCCCGGCACCGACTAGAAGGCGGAACCCACCCCATGGCGCTCATCGCTCTCGCCGCCGACAAGGGTTCCCCCGGCGTCACCACCGCGGCCGTCGCCCTCTCGGCGGTCTGGCCGCGCCGTGTCCTGCTCGCCGAGACGGACCCGGCCGGCGGCGACCTGGTCTACCGCAGTGCCGCCGCGCACGGCGGACCGCTCAACCCCAACACCGGCATGCTCTCCATAGCCGCCACCGCCCGCCGCGGCCTCGTCCCCGACCAACTCTGGGACCACGTACAGCCGTTGAGCGGCGGACTCGAAGTCCTCGTCGGCCTCGGCACCTCCGAGCAGGCCGCCGGCCTCGCCGGACTGTGGCCGACCCTCGGGCACGCCTTCTCCGCGCTCGCCGACTCCCCGCAGTCGCCCGCCGACGTCATCGCCGACTGCGGCCGCATCAGCGGCGACACCCCGGCCGTCGACCTGTTCCCGCACGCCGCCCTGGTGCTGCTGATCAGCCGTACCGAGCCGGAGGCCATCGCCCGCGTCCGGGACCGCGCCGCCGCCCTCGCCACCAAGCTGCACGGCGGCCCGCGCGGCGCCGCGAGCCTGGCCACCCCGCTGATCGGGGTCGTCCTGATCGCCGAACCGGGCGACGCCCCGAAGATCGCCGGCCAGGTCAACGACATGCTGGTGCACGCCCAGACCGGCGCCCGCGTCGTCGGCACCATCGCCGACGACCCCACCGGCGCCGACCAGCTCGCCGGCCGCAAGCGCGGACGCCTCGACAAGTCGCTGCTGATCCGCTCGGCCCGCAAGGTCGCCGCCGACGTCTACCAGCAGTACGGCGCCGCCTGGGCGCACCAGCCCCAGATGAACGGCCGCCCGCAATGAGCGCTGTCGACCACCAGCTGGTCAAGCGGTTCCGGCAGGAGGCCGGCGACCGTATCTCCGAGCAGCGCCGCCTGGACCAGGTCAGCGGCGTCACCCCGATGTCCAGCGAGGACGAGCGGCAGTACGCCCGCGCCGTCATCGCGCAGATACTGGAGGAGTACGCCCGCACCGAGATCAACGCCGGGCGCACCCCGCTGGACGCGGAGACCGAGGAGCAGTACGCGGCGGCCGTGCACGCCGCCCTGTTCGGCGTGGGGCGGCTCCAGCCGCTGCTGGACAACGCCGAGGTCGAGAACATCGACATCAACGGCAGCGACCAGGTCTTCGTCGGCTACAGCGACGGACGCGAGGAGAAGGGCGACCCCGTCGCGGAGACCGACGAGGAGCTCATCGAGCTGATCCAGGTGCTCGGCGCGTACTCGGGTCTGTCCTCCCGGCCCTTCGACTCCGCCAACCCGCAGCTCGACCTGCGGCTGCCCGACGGCTCCCGGCTCTCCGCCGTGATGGACGTCACCCGGCGGCCCGCCCTGTCCATCCGCCGCGCGCGCATGGGCAAGGTGTTCATCTCCGACCTCGTCGGCAACGGCACGCTGACCCCCGAGGTCGGCCACTTCCTCGCCTGCGCGGTCCGCGCCCGCAAGAACGTCATGATCGCGGGCGCCACCAACGCCGGAAAGACCACGCTGCTGCGGGCGCTCGCCAACGAGATCCCCGGCCACGAGCGGCTCATCACCGTCGAACGGGCCCTGGAGCTGGGCCTGGACACCTTCCCCGAACTGCACCCCAACGTGGTCGCGTTCGAGGAGCGGCTGCCCAACTCCGAGGGCCAGGGCTCCATCACGATGGCCGAACTGGTGCGGCGGTCACTGCGTATGAACCCCTCCCGCGTCATCGTCGGCGAGGTGCTCGGCGACGAGATCGTGACCATGCTGAACGCGATGTCGCAGGGCAACGACGGCTCGCTGTCCACGATCCACGCCAACAGCTCCAGCGAGGTCTTCAACCGTATTTCGACCTACGCGCTCCAGGCGACCGAGCGGCTGCCCATCGAGGCCAGCCAGATGCTGATCGCGGGCGCGGTGAACTTCGTCGTCTTCATCCAGCGGCGCAACAACTTCCAGAGCGGCGGCCGGCTCCAGCGCATGGTCACCTCCGTCCGTGAGGTCAACGGAGTCGACGGCCGCGTCCTGTCCAGCGAGGTGTTCGCGGAGACGCCCGACGGTCGGGTCGTACCGCACGCGCCGATCGCCTGCCTGGACGACCTGATGGCGTACGGCTACCGGCCCGCCGGAACATGGGGGTGAGCACACGATGACCGGAGAACTCGGTTCTCTCGGCGGTCTGTTCTCCACGACCGTCCTGTACGCGCTCGCCTGCGGTGTCGCCGTCGGCGGCGGCCTCGCGCTGCTGCTGGCGGCCGTACGCGGGCTGCCCGCCAAGCCCGAGCACGAGAAGCAGAAGGCCGCCGAGCGGGCGAGCGAGCTGATCCGGTTCGCCGGACAGCGCGGCTCCCTCGCCGCCCTGGTCGGCCTCGCCGTACTGCTGCTGACCCGCTGGGCGGTGCTCGGCATCGCGGCCGGCATCCTCGTCTTCTTCTGGGACCGGCTCTTCGGCGGCGCCGCCGAGGAGCGGGCCGCCATGAAGCGCGTGGAGGCACTCGCCTCCTGGACGGAGTCGCTGCGCGACACCATCGCCGGCGCGGTCGGCCTGGAGCAGGCGATCCCCGCCTCCGCGCGGGCCGCCGCCCCCGTGCTGCGCCCGCACCTGGACGCCCTGGTGGACCGGCTGCGCTCGCGCACCCCGCTGCCCGACGCGCTCCAGCAGCTCGCCGACGAGATCGACGACGCGTCCGCCGACATCATCGTCGCGGCCCTCATGCTCAACGCCCGCCTGCGCGGCCCCGGTCTGCGCCAGGTGCTCGGCGCGCTCGCCAAGTCGGCCCGTGAGGAGGTCGACATGCGGCAGCGCGTGATGGCCCAACGGGCCTCCACCCGGCGCTCGGTGCAGATCGTCGTCGCGGTGTCGGTGGCGTTCGTCCTCGGACTGTCCATCTTCAACCGGGAGTTCGTCGAACCGTACGGCGACCCGGTCGGCCAGCTCGTACTCGCCTGCGTCTGCGGGCTGTTCGCGCTCGGCTTCCTGTGGCTGCGCAAGCTGTCCACCATCGAGACGCCCGAGCGGTTCCTGGTCCGCGACGAGTCGTCGGTCCAGTTCGTCCGCCCGCGCACCCCGGCCGGGGCGGGCGCGCAGTCCGCACCGGGCGGGCCGTCCGCACCGGGCGTGCCGTCCGCACCGGGCGGCCCGCAGCAGTCGCCGTTCCAGTCCGAGGAAGGGGGACGACGGTGAGCGAAGTGACCATGCCGATCGTCGTCGGCGCGATCTTCGGCCTCGGCGTCTACGCCCTGGTCCGCGCCCTGATGCCGACCAGGCGCAGCGCCGTCGCGCAGGTCGCGCGGATCGACGCGATGCGGGCCCGCGGGGCGGCGTACGAGTCCGTGCGGACCACCGACGACTCGGGCCGCTTCTCCTCGGCCCGCTCCGAAGTGGGCCGCCGCGTCGCCGAGTTCTACCTCCAGCAGGGCTGGGAACAGCGTTCGCTCCGGGCCGACCTGGCCGTGCTGGAGCGCAGCTGGGAGAAGTTCCTGGCGACCAAGGCGCTGCTGGCGGTCGCGGGCCTGTTCTTCGGGCCGTTCCTGTTCGCGGTGGTGTGGACGCTCGGCTTCGGCAGCAGCCCGATCATCCCGGTCTGGCTGGCCCTGCTCTGCGCCGCGCTCTTCTTCTTCCTGCCCGACGCGGAGGTACGGCGGGACGCGGCGGAGAAGCGCCGTGACCTGCGCCGGGTGATCGGCGCGTACCTCGACCTGGTGTCGATGAGCCTGGCCGGCGGACGCGGTCTGCCGGAGGCGCTGATGGCGGCTGCGGAGATCTCGGACGGCTGGGCCAACCAGCGCATCCGCAACGCCCTCGCCGACGCCCGGATCACCGGCATCAGCCAGTGGCAGGCGCTGGGAACGCTCGGCGAGGAGCTGGGCGTGGAGGAGCTGAAGGACCTCTCCGCCTCCCTGGCCCTGGTCGCCGACGACGGCGCCAAGGTCCGTGACTCCCTCGCCTCCCGCGCCGAGACCATGCGCCACCGCGAACTCGCCGAGATCGAGGGCAGCGCGGGCGAGAAGTCCCAGTCGATGCTCGTGGCGCAGCTGCTGCTGTGCGCGGGATTCCTGGTGTTCCTGATCTATCCGGCCGCCATGCGTGTGTTCCAGGTCTGACGCCGACCAACCCTCTGAAAGGACAACTGATCATGACCGAACGGAACTTCCGCACCGGGATTCCCGCGGTGGACTTCCTCGTCACCTTCCTCCAGAGCCGGGTGCAGCGCGCCCGCTCCGGCGAGCTCGACCGCGGTGCGTCCGCGGTGGAGTGGGTCATCATCTCCGCGGTCGTCGTGGCGATCGTCGGCGTGGTCGCCGCGATCATCAACCGTGCGCTGGAGACCGGCGCGGAGAACGTTGAGGACTGCATCGAGGGCGCCAGCGCGGCCGGCACCTGCTGAGTTTCGGTCCACGGGGTACGGGGGTGCGGCGACGTATGCGCGGTTGGGTACGGAGCAGATGGCGGGCGGTCCGGGACGAGGTGTCCGCCCGCGGTGATTCCGGTATGAGCGCGATCGAGTTCGTGCTGCTGACCCCCGTCCTGTTCTTCATGATTTTCGCGACGGTGCAGTTCGCGCTGTACTTCTTCGCCGACCACGTCGCCCAGGCGGCCGCCCAGGCCGGTGCCCGCAAGGCACGGTCCACGGCGGACGCCCAGCCGGGCGCCTGGCGCGGCGAGGCCCGTACGGTCGTCGACAGCTACATCGACCAGCTGGGCCCGACGCTGGTGCTGTCGCCGAACGTGACGATGCTCCAGCCGGAGCCGAACACGGTCGGCGTGGAGATCACCGCGCGGGTCCCGTCGGTGTTCCCGGGCCTGGACATCACCGTGCACGCGCAGTCGGCGGGGCCGGTGGAGCGGTTCGTGCCGGAGGGGGAGAACTGATGGGCGGCGCGTGCCGCACGGGGGACGACCGGGGTCGCTCCAGCGGGGACGATCAGGGTCTGTCCATGGGCGACGACCGGGGTCTGTCCACCATCGAGGTGGTGATCCTGGCCCCGGTGATGATGCTGTTCATCCTGGTGCTGGTCGCCTTCGGCCAGCTCGTCGACGGGCGGGGCGCCCTGGACGGTGCCGCCCGGGACGCGGCCCGGGCCGGCTCGATCCAGAAGGACCGCGGTACGGCGATGGCCGAGGCGCGCAAGGCGGCGGCCGCGAACCTGGCGGACGTCTGCTCGGGCCCGGTGACCGTGACCCAGACCAGCGCGGGCTTCGACCCGGAGGTGGACCCGATGTTCTCGGTGCAGGTCAGCTGTGAGGTCCGCGGCCTGGCGATGCTCGGTCTGGACATCGACCCGACGATGGACGCGACCTTCAGCTCGCCGCTGGACCCCTTCCGGAGGTCGGCGTGAGGACGGGGCTCGGGGTGCTGCGGGAGTGGCTCGACAGCGGCCGTTCGCTGATGGCCGACCGGCGGTCGCGGCTGGACGACCGGGGTTCCGGAGCCGGCGCGGTGATCATCTTCGCGCTGGTCTTCCTCTCCCTCGCCGCGTTCGTGATCGACGGCGGCATGTCGATCTCCAAGCGGGAGCGGGCCGCCGACATCGCGGAGCAGGCGGCCCGCTACGCCGCCCAGGACATCGACCGCGAGGCCCTCTACGACGACGTCGGGGGCCCCGCGCCGATCAACTTCGAGAACTGCGACGCCCGCGTGAAGGAGTTCGCCGCCGAGATGGACATGACCGGCGCGGACATCGCGGCGACGCGCTGCACGGTCGCGACCGTCGACCAGGTCCAGGTCGAGGTCCAGCTGACCTACGCCCCGGTCTTCACCGGCATGTTCTACGGCGGTGACGTGATCGTCCGCGGCGAGGCGGTGGCGGAGAACGAGGTGGGCTGAGCGGGCGGGCCCGCCCCTCACGCCTTGCCGCCGTCGCCCTTCTTCGGCCGGGTGTCCTTGACCTGCATCGAGTCGTTGACCTGCTTGGCCAGCTCGTCGTCGAGCTTCTTGAACTCGCGGACCACGGCGTCGGACATCCCGCCGAGGGCGTCGAGCTGCTGCCCGATGTCCTCGCGGCCGTCCTCCCAGTTGGACTCGAAGTCTTCCAGGGCCTTGTTGACGGTCCCGTCGCCGATGTCGTCCTCGTACTTCTCGAACATCTTCTTCGTGTGGTTCATCCGGGTCTTGATCGACCGCAGCCGCCGCCCGAAGTCCTCCAGCTCCGTCAGCGGCAGTGAGAGGTCGCTCTTGCCGTTGCCCATGTGTCCGTCCCCCGACTGTTGCTCGTAGGCTGATCGGCACGGTACATCGCACGAAGGGGGAAGGTCGACGTCATGGCCCGCTACATGGAGGCGCTCACGATCGAGCGCGGCGGTTTCCGGATCAAGGTCCCGGAGTCGTGGTGGGAGTTCGACGTCCGCCCCGAGTCCCGCGACGACTCGATCCGCAGGATGGTGAACGAGCGGACGGCCGCCAACCCGGAGCTGGCCAAGTACCGGGACACCTATGTGGAGTTCCTCCGCAAGGCCGCCGCGGACGCCTGGAAGTCGGGCGCCATGTACTGCGGTTGCATGGCCGACAGCTTCGGCGGCGACACCCCGATCACCGGCTCGGTCACGGTCTCCCTGGTCGGCGGCAGCACCAGGTCGGGGGAGCCGCTGCCGACGGACCCGGCGGTCATGGCGAGCACCCTCGCCGTCAAGGAGGCCAAGCGGGAGGGCGACTCCTGGCGCAAGGTGACCGTCGTCGACATCCCGGGCGTGGGCCCGGCGGCCCGGACGTACGGCATCGAGGACATCGTCGTCCCCGACGACGCGCTCAAGCGCACGATCCGCGCGGTCCTGATGCAGACCTTCATCCCGGTCCCGGGCCAGGAGGGCAAGGTCGCCCTGGTCGCGGGCAGCAGCCAGGTCCTGGACCTGGCGGACTCCTTCTTCGACATCTTCGACGCGATCACGTCGACGTTCCGGTTCGCGGAGTAGAGCCGAGTAGAGCCGAGTAGAGCCGACTTCACCTCGAACGCCCGTGCCTTGTATGTTCACTTGTGCATACGGGGCTATTTGACGTGCGCGTGACGGGGGTTGCGGTATGGCGGGGCATCGGCCGACGGACTGGCATGTGCTGGATCTGGAGAGGGATCCGGTGCCGGGGGATCCGCAGCAGGTGCGGTTGCTGGCGAAGTCGTTGCACGACTTCGCGGATGATGTGTCGGATGCGTTGCGTCTGGTGAAGGGGATGGCGGGGGAGACGACGCTTGCCGAGTGGGCG
>NZ_JBEPBM010000038.1:0-3079 GCF_040299205.1 Streptomyces sp. NPDC000983
GGCCGGTCAGTCCCGGAGTGGAAACCCCACACCGGGCACGGCCCGTTGAACGGGGAACCCACCCGAAGGCCCAGCCGGACACCACCGGCAGCCAGACGGGAACCCCCGCCCTTTAAGGCGGGGAGGATGTCAACGAACTGCTCGCATCGCCGGAGGTGCACACCTACCTCGGCGGTCCGCAGCCCCGTGACGCGCTCGAGCGCGAGACGCCCGCGGTACCCGAGCGGTGGCCCGGCAGTTTCGTCGTCGACCTCGACGGGGCGATGATCGGGCAGATCCTGCTCAGGAGAGCAACCGCTCACCGTCGCCCCACGGCCGTGGGCAGAGCCGACCTCGGTTACCTGTTCCTGCCTCGGGCGTGGGGACACGGGTATGCCGCCGAGGCGTGCGCGGCAGCACTCGGCTGGCTCGCCGACGCTCTTCCCGGCGAGCCGGTGGTGCTCACCACCCAGAGCGCCAACATCAGCTCGATGCGCCTCGCGGCGAAGCTGGGGTTCACCGAGGTGGAACGCTTCGAGGCATGGGGAGCCGAGCAGTGGCTCGGTATGCGGTGCCCCGGTCGGGCGGTCGGAGGGCGGGACGGTTCGGCTGAGGCCGTGCTCGACGTTCCGTATCCACCGGGGTGACCGGCCACCACCCCCCGACGCTCAACTGCCCCACGTCATTGGGGACCAGGGTCCCACTGACCGGACTCGACGAAGAGTGCGAACTCGTCCAGCAGGCGGTGCGACGCCGCCCGCATCGCGGACCGGGTCATGCCCGCGACGTGCGGGGACAGAATGCACCGAGGGTTGTCGGCGAGCAGCGAGGTGAAGGTGGTCCCCTCCGTCTCGAAGACGTCGACCGCAGCCCACTCGGGCCCGGAAGCGGGATCCCGCAGGGCACGATCGAGGGCATCCTCTCGAACCACACGCGCCCGGGACGTGTTGACCAGGACCGACCCCGGCCGCATGAGTCCGAGTTCCTCGGCTCCGACGAGGCCGTCGGTCTCCGCGGTCGCCGGTACATGCACCGACACCACGTCGCAGCCCGCGACCAGTTCGGGGAGGGATTCCACGCGTCGACCGGGCCACCCTGCCGCCCGCTCCGGCGTGAACCTCGACGACCCGAGAACCCACACCTCAGCACCGAATGCACCCACCAGCTCGGCCACTCGACGGGCGACGGCCCCGGAACCCACCAACCCGACCCGAGTGTCCGCGAGGCTGCGCGCGGGCAGATCCACGGTCGCCGCACTCCACGAGCCGCCGCGCAGGGCCTCGTCCCGCCTCGAGATGCCGCGCAGCGCGTCCAGCATGAGCGCCACGGTCAACTCGGCCACCGCGGTGGCGTTGGCCCCCGGCGTGGTCCGGATCGCGACCCCCAGTCGCCGGGCTGCCGCATGGTCGAACGTGTCGGATCCGGCGGCTGCCCTCCCGACCAGTGCGAGGCGCTGCCGCAAGCCTTCACGCGTTGCCCGCTCTAGAACGGCCCGGGTGAGCGGGATTCCCGCGCGGCACTTCAGGACTCGATGCCCCCGCCCTTCATCCTCCAAGTGCTGGGCCAGCTCTTCCTCGGAGAACCCGTCGAAGTCCACCGTCTCCCAGCCGGCCTCGATGCGAGCCCGTAGGCGCGCATCGGCCACGCGCCGCAGGTTGACCGTCGGGACCAGGCCGAGGTCGGTGAGGGCAGCCAGTTCGATCAGCGCCTGTTCGCCCAGGGCCGGGTCCACGACGAGCACCCGGCCCTGGTGGGAGTGCGTCGGCGGACTGCTCGCGCGAGTGAAGACGGGATGGGTTCGCGTCACCGAAGTCCCCTTCACGGAGACCCTCCAATCGGAATCGGTCGGGATGAACAGCGACCGGCTCTCCCTCCGAACCGCGACGAGCCGTCTTGTTTCCGGCACCGAGCGTCGCTGGTGTCGCTGGTGAGGTGCCAGGCAGGCGCTCATACCGGTATGAGCGCCTGCCACTGATCGCGGGTCGGGCCGTCGTGCGTCGGTGAGAAGTTCGGGTGGTCGGCCAGCCAGCCGGTCACGGCTCGGTCCACTTCGTCGGTGCCGTAGGCGTCCTCCGCCGGTCGCACGAGATGACGTACCTGGGCACGGGCCCGCATGACGACGGGATCGTCAAAGGCACAGGCGGCCAGGGCGGCTCCCCGCCGGTCCGGGGACGGTGAATTGCCCCCGAGGCGTTGCTCGTTGGCGCGGTCGGCAGCCACCTGCGCGTCGAACAGCGGGCGGAGTTCCCGCACCGTCCAGGCGTGGTAGTCCGCGGGGTCCGCGGCGATCCGGTCGGCGTGGGTGGCGAGGTGCTGGGCGGCGCGCAGGCCGAGGGCCACGCCGTGTCCCGAGGTCGGGTTGGTGTGCACGAGGCTGTCGCCTGCGTTGACCAGGCCGGTGACGACGGGTCCGGCAGCGTCCGCGAGGGTGGTCCAGCGGTTGTCCAGGCCGGCCATCGCCAGGACATCCGACTGCGGTTCCGCGCCCAGGTCGAGCCAGGCGGCGGTGGCCGGGAAGAGGCGGGCGGCAGCTTCGAACACGGCGGGGTCGGTGAGGGCGCCCCGGGTCGGATCTCCGGTGGACAGCACCAGGTGGGCCGCGAAGACGTCGTTGTCGGAGGGGAAGACGCCGGCCAGCGCGAACGGTGCGGCCGAGCCGGTCTGCACCCGCCCGGCGTCGCGCGGTCCGTCGGGACGCAGGCGGTACCAGCGGCACAGGTAGGCGATCCCGGCGCGGTGGCTCTCGACGACCGGCGGACGGCAACCGGCCGCGGTCAGCCAGGCGGGCAGGGGCGAGCGGCGGCCCGCCGTGTCCACGACGAGGTCCGCTCGGTGGACTTCCGCGCCCACCCGCACACCGGTGACCCTGGGCGGGCGGCCCTCTCGCAGAACGAGGTCGCTCACCCGGCAGCCTTGTCGCACGGCGACGGTGGGTTCCCGTCGTACGGCCGCGGTCAGCGCGGCCTCCAGCACGATTCGGCGGGTACGGAGGGTCACCAGGTCCTCGTCGCCGTCCCGGTGCGGGGGATGTTCACCGAACCAGTCGAAGTCGTGGTACTCCCGGGCTCCGCGTGCCAGCAGGTCCGCGTAGACGTCAGGG
>NZ_JBEPBM010000038.1:3176-67291 GCF_040299205.1 Streptomyces sp. NPDC000983
GGGGCCTCGGTACGCAGCACGGTGCGGACGGGCGCGAGGAAGGAGTGGGGATGGTTGGCCTGCGGAACACGGGGCCTGTGCCACTGGAAGAAGTCGTGGTACTCCCGGGCTCCGCGTGCCAGCAGGTCCGCGTAGACGTCAGGGGCCTCGGTACGCAGCACGGTGCGGACGGGCGCGAGGAAGGAGTGGGGATGGTTGGCCTGCGGAACACGGGGCCTGTGCCACTGGAAGAAGTCGCGGTTCAGTTCGTCTCCGGCCTGACGCGCGTCCTGTTCGAACAACGTGACCGTATGCCCCCGCCGACCGAGCATGAGCGCCGTTCCCAGCCCACTGATTCCCCCACCGACCACCGCAACCCGCGCCACCGAACTCCCCTTCGCGTCGTGTTGCGGGATGAGCCTAGCGTTTGACGATCTTCAGTCCTGCGGCCAGTGGCTGCATGCCGCTCTAGCCGTCCCGATACGACGGTTCTGTCAGCCGCTGACGCGCCGACGGAGTTTCTCGTGGCCCCGGCTCAACGCACCGCGCTCGAACGCTGCCATCGAGTCGTAGGACCCCAACGCCGGGCGAAGGCCCGGAAGGGCGGTCCCTGCCTGATGATCGGTAGCATCGGCAGGCAGGAGGGGATGCGATGGTGCAGGTTCTGTGCAGCGGGGCAACCAAAGAGCTCGAGCTATCCGGGACGCGTCAAGGGCTTCAGACGCTCGGGCAGTTGCTGCGCCGGAAGGCCGGAAGCTGCGATCTCTCACAGAGCCCGAACCCCTTCCCCTACGACAGCTCGCTCTCCAAGATCGAGATCCGGGAGGATCCGGAACGCGACACCGCTTCGATCGTCGCGGAGGACCAGGTCCTGCGGGTCCGAGGAGGGCGGCACGCTCTGGATCTCCTCGCCGACAACATCGAAGCCTTCGCCTCGGAAGCAGCTGCAAGCGATCATTGCCACCTCGACTTCCCGTCATGCGACTACATCGCGCCGGATTCGGACCCACTGGTGATCGCGTTCCTGCGGTGAGCGCAAAGCCCTTCGGCCACAGGGAGGTTGAGACCGCGCAAACGGGTCACAGCGGCTGCGGGCGAGGCTGGTCTCGTAGTCCATGGCCAGGCGCCGGCCCTCGTTGCGCATCTACAGGGGTTCGCTCCAGCGCCCACCACCTGGGCTGGTCCTGGAGGCCGCGCTGGTCAAGGGGCATCCGGACGATCCCCAGGTCACGGCTGATGAACTGGGCGGCCCACTCGACCGGGCGGCCGGCGAAGCCCTGGTCGGCCCGGAGACCAGGGCAGGGCTCAGACAGCGTCGCCTGCCTCTTGCGGTCGTATGAGGTCGAGGTCGTTGCCCCACGCGTCCAGCACCTCGCCGTGTCCGGCATCTCGGGCCGCGTTCTCGACAAGCGCGAACAGCTGCCGTTGCAGGGATACGTCGCCTGCTGCCGAGATGCGGTCCACAGCACGAAGCAGCACGTCGGTGTCCCAGCCCGGCAGCGGGTATCTGGTGAGCTCCCATGTCAGGTACTTGTTGTACGGGCGAGGGCGACGGTGGAGGGCGAAGAGCAGTTCGAGCAGGAACCGCATGCTGTCGACCGCATCGAGTCGTGCGGCCAGAGTCAGGCCGTCCCGGTGATTCTTGACCGAGCGGTACAGAGAGTTGGCGTAGGCATCGAGCCATACGCCGGCATCACGGTTCGCCTCATCGGCATCCAGACGGGCCCAGTCGGCAAGGATGCCGGCGATGCCGCCGTCGAGCCGGTCGAGGACAACCCGAGCGCGCGCGAGGGCATAGCGTTCCCAACGGGGCATGCCGGTCCCGCGGAACTCGGCGAGCGTGACGACAACGAGGTCGAGATCGGCGCTGCGGTGCCCCTCGAACCGGGACAGGTCCGTCGTGGCATCGTCGGCAACGACCACGTACAGGTCGTGATCGGAGTGCGGGGTCACCATACCGTCGTGTGCCTGGGAACCTTTGAGGACGAGACCGAGGACGGCTGAGTCTGTGACGGCGAGTTCGACGAACGCGTCGTAGGTGTGAGGCTGTTGAGCAGTCATGGTGTGGAGCTCCGGTGTGGTGATGACGGATATGCCTGCCGGGGCGACCTCGTTACGAGGCGCCCTGCGCCGTCTGCGGCTGCACGCGGCTGCCGCCCGGAACATCAACGCACACTTGGACCGTACGCCCGGTCGGGCTCATTCCGCGATCCCGATGCACGACACGCGGCTCTGGGAGTGCCGTTCGGACGAGTCGCGCCCACCCCTGGGGTGAAGCCGACCGTCGCAGCGTGACCGGGCGAGCCCGGAGCAGATAGCCAGGCATGATCACTGCACTCACGCGCGTCGCCGCGACAGCTGCCCTGCTGTGTGTCGGCGTTGCCGCCGCCCCGGCTGCCTCCGCGCAGGCCCATCACCCCCCGTCCATCGCCGGCACTCCGCACGTCCAGAGCGCCCTCGACGAGGCGGACGAGGACGGCTTCTTCGACGGCATCACCGAGCAGGCGGAAGACGTCGTCGACAGCCTCCTCGGCGAAGGCAACTTCATCAGCGAGACCATCATCGACGGCCTCATCGACGACATCGGCGCCGATACGGCGGATGGCATCATCGGCGGGCTGTCCAGCCGCGACTAGGCATACCGGTCTTCCCTGGGCCGGGGTCGCTCACCGACTCCGGCCCAGGGACAGGGCAGCCGTTCCGTGGGGCGCACGTCGGCCCAACTGCGTGGCCCGGCGCCTGTCCTCGGTGCGGGCGGCCCGGCGTGTGGTGGTGAGCTGGGCCAGGCACGCCATGCCGATCCGCACCGGCTCCTGGCGCGTACCGAAATCGGCTCGCCGTGGCGGCGGAGCAGGTGGCAGGGTGCGGCACATGACGCCCCAGTACCAGATCCGTGCCGACCACGACGCTCGCACGATCGTGGTCTATCAGGCGTTCTCGCCCGCCATCGCTGACGCGGCACTGCGGGCGGGCCGCTTCGTCGCGCCGTTCTCGTTCCAGCGGATGACGTGGATCAAGCCGTCGTTCATGTGGCTGATGCACCGCAGCAACTGGGCCCGCAAGCCGGGGCAGGAACGTGTCCTCGCCGTGCGGATCACCCGCGAGGGCTGGGAGGAGGCCCTGTCCCAGGCCGTGCTGACGACCGCCGACCCGGCGGCCGTCGCCCAGGCGTCCGTACACGTCCAGTGGGACCCGGAACGCTCACCGCGCGGAACAGCGCTGAACCACTACAGCATCCAGGTCGGCATCAGCCGCCGCCTGATCCGCACCCTCACCGACGAATGGACCGTCAGCCTCACCGACCTCACCCCCCAGGTCCGCAAGGCCGCGACGCTGATACACACCGGACACGCCGCCAAGGCGCAACGGCTGATCCCCGCAGAACGCGCCTATCCGCTCCCCCGGGCACTCCAGGATGTCGTTTCCCCAGCCGGTTGACAGGAACATCGTGAAGGGAGCGTGGGACCGTCGGCCGGGCGTCGGGGTGGCCGGCCGTCGAGGCATGCAGCGCCGGGCGCGATGCGCGTATGTGTCGGACGTGGTGTTACGGGACCAACCAAGCCAGCGCTTCCTTCGCGTTGTGCTCGGCGATCTCTCGCATCAGCGTGCGGTGCGGGACGTCGCCGTCGAGCAGGCGAAGGGGGCCGGCCAGCATGGTGCAAAGCAGCTACGGCCGATCCGATGCTCGGGTCGCGTTCGGCGGCCTCGGCGAGAAGCACCCCGGGGAAAGCGGACCCCAAGGTCGTCCAGTCTCCCCCGGGCCGCCAGGAAGAGGGCCAGCCCGGAGGCGGGGCGAACGGGTGCGCCGGGTCGACGGCTTCCGCGGCCGGCCAGAAGTTCTCGGCTCCGGCCCGGAAACGGTCCCGGTTGTGCGGGGCCGGGGCGGTCATCCTGCGGCCGAGCCATCGTCCGGCAGCACGCTCGATGCGTACGGATTCCGGGTCCTCGGGCGCTGCGCCGGACGCCGTCCCGACCCGGGGGCCGGAGGGAGGTCAGTGCAGGCCGGCGAAGGGATTCGTCGATCTACCCGTCCACACCCTCGTCGAGCCGGCGCTTCTCCTCCCGGAAGTTCAGGAAGCGGGCGCTGCCCTTCTGCCACAGCGTCGAGACACTCAAGGGGCACTCGGCGAAGTCGCCTTCGAGGACGCGCGCGACGAACTCGGTCATCCCGCACTCGTACACCGCCCAGCCGCCGCCCTGCCGAGCCCATACGGCTACGGGCCACCGGTCGGGATCAGGGTCCGACGTCACCCAGCACAGGGCATCCGCGCCGTTGGTGCCTCCCCACAGCAGCATGTCCTCCAAGCGGTGGCGGTCGCCCTCCTCCGTCCGCTGCCAGGCGTCCATCACGTCCGACCCGAGTACGTCCTCCGGCAGCCGGCCCACCGTCAGCGGAGCGGTCGGATCCCCCGGGCGGGGCACCGAAACGAACAGGCAGTCCTGGAACGACCCCGCGCCGAAGGCCGCGACGAACGCCCGGTAGTCGGCCGGGAACGACACCACCCCGAGGTCAGCCGCAGCCCTCTTCCAGTCGACCTCGTCCCCGGCTTCCCCGGCAGGGTGGAGCAGGGAGGCTCTCTCGGCCAGCCGGTCCAGCTTGTCGTTCACCGCGCTCCTGGTTCCGGGTACTTCCATGGCCCACCCGCCGCACGCATGCCGCCGTGCGCACGTCGCCGCTTGGCACACCGGGCCTGCCGTCCCAGCATGCCGCGTGCCGCCAGCCCACAGACCACCGGCACCGGCACCGGCACCGGCACCCCGCACACACAGACCGCCGTCGCGAGGTGACGGCCGCCCCGCATGCCGTCGAGCGAGGCGCCGTCGGCCAGGCCCGTGCCCGCTCAAGCTCTGCGCGTCGCTCCACGGCCTCCGGCGACGGACCGGCTTGAATGCCGGTACGCCGAACCACCACTCCAGTCTTGACTGGAACCTGTCAAGCTCTCGACAATTGCCCCTACCTCCCCACCCCTTTGGAGGACCGTTGACCCACGGCCCGTCTCGCCGCGCGACGCTGCTGGCGGCAGCCGCCGGCGCGCTCGCACTGCCCGCCATCTGTACCGGCCCCGCGCAGGCCGGCACCCCCCTCCCGCCGGGACACCGTGAACTCCCCGTCGTCACGCACGCCCGCCACCCCGGCGCCGTCCGCGGCCCCGAAGCCGCGCGCGGCACGCACGCCGAACCCCTCAACGCCACCGTCAACTGCGCCCTCCAGCGCGAAGGGCGGAGCTGATGGCCACGTTCGTCACCCGCTCCCAGTGGGGCGCCCGGACGCCCGTGAGCGTCAGCAACAACATCACCCCGGGCCAGGGCGGCGTGGTCGTCCACCACGTCGACGCCGTGAAGGTCGCCAGAGCCAATCACGCCGACTGCGCCGCCCAGGTACGCGGCATCCAGAACTTCCACATGGACGACAACGGCTGGTCGGACATCGCCTACAGCCACCTCGCCTGCGTCCACGGCTACGTCTTCCAAGGCCGCGGCGAATACGTCCGCACCGCCGCCCAGGGCACCACCCAGGGCAACGACGACTGGTACGCCGTCTGCACACTGACCGGCGGCACCGCCGGCAGCTACGACACGATCACCACCGGACTCATCGACGCCGTCCGCCACGGCATCAACCGCCTGCGCGTGTCCGGCGGCGCCGCACGGGCCATCACCGGCCACCGCGACCACCACGCGACCGCCTGCCCCGGCAACCTCTACGCCAGGGTCCTCAACGGCGACGTCAACCCCGGCGGCGGCCCCCTCCCCCACCCCGGCGTCAACTTCCGCCAGCCACCGACGCTCGTCCACGCCAGCGTCGCCACCTGGCAGTACCGGATGAACAGCGCGCACGGCTACTCCCTCGCCGTGGACGGCCAGTACGGGCCCGGATCCGACACCGCCTGCCGCAGCTTCCAGTCCAGTAAGGGGCTGAGCGTGGACGGCATCGTCGGACCCGCCACCTGGGCAGCCACCTTCGCCTAGCGGCGGTCCTGGCCCGCCGTCCGAACGACGTACGCCCGCAGCCGACAAACCCCATGAAGGGGGCACCTCGACATGCGTCTGCCTCGCGTCCTGACGACCCTCGCGGCGGGCCTCGGCCTGCTCCTCGGCGCCGTCATCGTGCCGTCCGCCCACGCCCACGACCGCGCGACGCCGGCCCAGTGGCGCAGCTACTGGGTGGACGCGTTCAACCCGGGCGTCTACACACCCGCCCAGGTCACGGCCCTGGTCGAGGACGCGCTGGACATCAACGCCAACGTCCTGATCGTGCAGACGGCCCGGCGCTACGACTGCTTCTGCAACAACGCCCTCTACCCGCGCACCGACGCCGCGATCGCCCCGGAGCCCTACGACCCGCTGGCGGAAGTGGTCCGACAGGGACACGCGGCCGGACTGCAGGTGCACGCCTGGGTCAACGTCAACACCATGTGGAACAGCCACACCCCGCCCCGCTCCCCCGACCACGTCTTCAACCAGCACGGCCCCGGCGCCACCGGAGCCGACCGCTGGCTCAACAAGAAGGCCGACGGCCAGGAACTGGTCGGCGCCAACGCCTATGTGGACCCCGGCCATCCGGCAGCCGTCGACTACATCGTGCGCGGCGTCCAGAGCATCGTGCGCAACTACGACGTGGACGGCGTCAACCTCGACTACGTCCGCTACCCGGACGGCAGTTCCACCACCACCCACAGCGACTGGGGCTACAACAGCGTGTCCGTCGCCCGCTTCCAGCAGGCGACGGGCCGGACGGACGTGCCCCTCCCGTCCGACGCCGCCTGGAGCGACTGGCGGCGCAGCCAGGTCACCCAGCTGGTGCGCAGGATCTACCTCGGGGTCTGGGAGGTCGACCCGCGGGCGCGCCTGTCGATGGACGCCATCACCTACGGACACGGGCCGCAGGCGGTCGGCGGCTGGCGGTCCACACGTACGTACGCCGAGGTCCTTCAGGACTGGGCGGGATGGCTGGACGAGGGAATCATGGACACCGCCGTGACCATGAACTACAAGCGCAACTGGAACCCCGACCAGGCGCTGATGTACTCCGAGTGGTCCGAGTTCCTCGCCGACCACCAGGGCGAGCGGCAGGCGGTCAACGGACCCGCCCTGTACCTCAACGGCGTCACGGACTCGCTCAGCCAAGCCAAGGAGGCGCTCAGGCCCAGCGCGGCGGGCAACACCGCGGCCGGCTGGAGCGGCTACTCCTACGCCACCCCCAGCAAGGACGTAGCCGCGGGCGGCCTTGAGGCCGAACGCGCCAAGCTCGTACAGGCGTTGACGCAGGGTGAGGACGCGCCGTTCGGTGACAAGGCCGCGGTGCCCGGCATGCCGTGGAAGACGGCGCCCCGGGACGGGCATGTGACCGGCAGGCTCCAGCTCCGCAGCGGTACGCCGCTGGACCAGGTGCCGGTGACCCTCGCCCCGCTCACCGGCGGGAGCCACAGGACCACCGGGTTCAGCGACGGCTCGGGCTGGTTCGGCTTCACCCATGTGAAACCGGGCCTGTACCTGCTGACCCTCTCCCTGCCGGAGGGCGTGACCGGCGCCGCGAAGAGTGTGGTGCGGGTGAGCAAGGGCACCATCACGAAGTCAACTCTCCCGCCGTTTCACGCCGTCCCATGACACCCGCGCCCGCACTCCGCCAGGAGAGATGCGCGCACCGGACCGACCCCAGCCGGGCTGCCTCGCACTCCTGCGCGAAGTAGGCGAACCCTCCGCGGGGCGGTCTGCGGCAGACATACAGTGGCGCAGAATAACGCCGTCACCGGCTCGGGCGTGAAGCTGGTCAGCCCTCCTGTCGCTCCTGGAGCTGCCGCCGTTCCCGCTGCAGGGCCGCTCTGGCCTGGGACAGCACCACCACTTTGGCCTCGAACTGCTCGACGGTCGGCGCACCGTTCACACCCAGTTCGGCTCTCAGTGCCTCCTGGAGCAGATGCACCGCATCGGAGAGGGGCCCGGCGAACCACCTCTTCGCCTGGACAAGTTGCGCGTCCGTACGTGAGAGGAGCCCCGCTCCGGAGGGGTCCAGGGGCAGGTGTCGAACCAGGTGGTAGCCCGCACCCAGACACTGGTTGACTTCACCGGCCACGTCGAGGGCAGTTGCGCCCAGGACCATCTGGGCCTGCGCATACTGGTCGTAGTACGCCTGGCGCGAGGCATCAAGGGCGTCGGCGGCGACGGTCTCCCCACGTCTGAGGGCAAGCACCGTGTCTCTGCCCGCAGTTCGATAGGCACTGGCGGCCGCGTTGAGAGCGGCATAGAGTTCGCGCCTGGTCTGGGCTGCTTGGTCCTCCCGGTCCTGCTGCCGCTCGAGCGCCGCAAGCCGATTCTGTTCGGCGACCTCCATCCGGCGAGCGCGCTGAGCGAGCATGGTCGCGCCCAGTGTGCCGCCAACTCCGGCCAGCGCCACGGTGAGTGTGGTCCAATCCGATCCCGAAAGCACCGGCGTCGTCCCCCTGCCCTCCCCAACGCCCTACGAGCGCCCGATCGCAGGCTACCGCGACGAACGGCACCGGGCAGGGCACTCGGAGGCGATAGGCGAAAGGGGAGTGGTACTACGCAAAAAACGACCTGCCGGGCTTGCCCGATCAGGTCCATGCGCCTGGCTGGGGAACCGCATGCCGTGGCCCTGCGGAAACCCTGGCCCGCCCCCCGAGCGGGCGCCCGCGGCGCCGCGTCCGAGCCACGCAGGTTCGTGCACCGGCTCCGGACTCGGCCCATCCGGTGCAGGGGCCAGTGGCCTGCGTGATCCACAGTGCCGCACAGGCGACAGACGACGAGGTCGCGACGGTCTCCACCTCGCCGGACGGAGTCACGACGCTTGAGCCTGCCATGGCCCGGGAATCGACGTTCCTCCCGGAACGGCGGGGTCCCGGCGTCACGTCGGGATGAAACTCGGCCACCAGGGCGGGACGTTGCCGGGGCAGAAGGGGGCCGGGTAGGAGTCCGGCATCCCGAGCCATGTGATGAGAAACCAGGTGAACCACACGGTGAAAACGAGCCCTGCCGCCAGAGCCGCCCCGCGGTGACGTAGCCCGAGGGTGCAGTGCAGGCCCACCCACGGAAGTGCAGCAGCAATCCATAGGAGCGGCGCAAGGAACAGCAGAGTCATGCTGTTGGCTCCTGCGTTGCCACCGACGTCACAGGCAGCCCATGCTCTCCCGATCACCGCGACGGACACCACTGCGCTCAGCCCGCTCGCGAGGACACCAAAGCCAATTCCACTGAACCTGCGGCCCGGAAGGCCAGACGGTGCTGCCCCCACGGCCATCTCCCCCGCTCACCAGGACGCAGAGGATATCAACGCCCTCAAGCACCCCACCCGGGCTCAGGCCAAAGGTTCTTCGGTCTGCCGAGCAACCGCAGGTGCAGGCCGGCCGAGGTGAGTGCCGGCCCGCTCCAGCAGCCTGCGAGCCTCGGACGCCATCGGGTCGCAGCGAGACATGCGAAGTCCGACCCTCAACGGTGCCAAACGGCTAATATCGCCTGAGCCTCAGCGGGGGAGGGCAAAGGTGGCAGGCGCATCCGATGATCATTCCACTGCCAGGATGTTGGCGCTGCTCGGGGGAATCGCCTCCGTGCTGTCGATCCTGGCCTGGCTGGGCGTGAGCAACGCGGCAGAGCTGAAAGACCTGTTGGACGACTCTCCCTCACCCGGTTCCAGCTCCGAGACCCATGACACCAGTGGGTGGAGCAGCGGCGGCAGCACCGGCGGAGACACCAGCGGCGGCTCCACTGGCGGGGACACCGCTGGGAGCAGCACCGGCGGGTCCGGCGCCGGGCCGTCGACGGTTGAGCGGGATCCGGTCGAAGAGGCGTTCAAAGCCATCTCGGCCGGCGACTGCCTGGAGCTGTACGACACGGGCCGCGGAGGCAGCAGCACCATCAACTGGAGCGTCGACGTTCCGCCGGACCCCGTACCGTGCGACAGCGAACAGGCGCTGGTCAAGGTGACCGCAACCGACACGACTTGCCCCACCGGCCTCGGAAAGTCGTACTGGAGTCACCACTCCGCCACCACCGGCACCAGTTCGACGCTCTGCCTCTCCCGGAAGTACCACCCCACCTACTGCATGCTCGGCCAGCAGACCGGCGACTCGATCTCCCTCGCCACGATGTCGGCCGTGGCCTGCCGACGTGAGCCGGTGCCCGCGCCGTACAACCAGATCATGCACATCACCGGCGTCTACCGTGCCCCGGCGGGCGCGAACGCCAACAACTGCCCCCAGTCGGCGAGCGACCCGACGCGCTACTGGGCCTGGCTGGTCGACGACGGCGCCACACTGCTGTGCACCACCATCTACCAAGGCAACTGACGGTGACGAGGGATTCGACGCCGGAGGACGCAAAATGCGCCAACACCCCACGTCCGACACGCCGAGCAGAACGGCGCACCTGGGGCAACTCGTCCGTACCGCCTGCTTCACTGAGCCCTTGACTTCCTCTCCCTCCTGATGGAGGGGGGTTCCTACGGCTCGCGCTGTAGGGGTTTCTGCTTCGTCGCCGACTGCCCGCCCGGAGTGCTCCGTTGAGGTCTTACACCGGCTCCACAGACAGACGCCGTCAGCCCGACGGCCAGAATGTTCTTCGCCGCGTTCACGTCCCGGTCATGGGTCGTCCCGCAACCGTTACACGTCCACACGCGGACGTTCAGCGGCATCCTGCCCTGCAAGGCACCGCATGCGGAGCACAGCTTGCTGGAGGGGAACCAGCGGTCGACCGCGATCACGTCACGGCCGTACCAGGAGGCCTTGTACTCCAGCAGGCTCCGGAAATCGGCCCACGCCGCATCGCTGATGGCACGGGCCAGCCTTCTGTTCTTCACCATGTTCCGGACGGTGAGGTCCTCGATCACGATCGTTTGGTTCTCACGAACGAGCCGAGTGGTGAGCTGGTGCAGGTAATCACGCCTGCGGTCGGCGATACGGGCATAGATCCTGGCAACCTTCCGGCGTGCCTTGACCCGGTTCGCTCCCTCCCCCTTCGCCTTACGGGCCAGCTCCCGCTGAGCCCTGGCCAGGCGGGTGCGGTCACGGCGCTCGTGCCGGGGATTGGCGACCTTCTCCCCGGTCGAGAGCGTCAGCAGGTGCTCCAGCCCGACGTCGACACCAACGGCCGCATCCGTGGCCGGGAGCGGCTGGACGGAAGGGTCCTCGCACAGCAGGGACACGAACCAGCGTCCGGCCGCGTCCTGCGACACCGTCACCGTGGACGGGGACGCACCCTCCGGGAGGGGACGGGACCACACGATGTCGAGCGGCTCCGCCATCTTCGCCAGGGTCAGCGTGCCGTCCCGGAACCGGAACGCGCTGGTGGTGTACTCCGCCGACCTCCGCGACTTCTTCCTCGACTTGAAGCGCGGGTACTTCGCCCGCTTGCCGAAAAAGTTCGCGAACGCCGCCTGCAGGTGCCGCAACGCCTGCTGGAGCGGGACGGACGAGACCTCGTTGAGGTAGGCAAGATCCCCGGTCTTCTTCCAGGCCGTCAGCATCGCCGACGTCCGGTTGTAGTTCACCCGCTCCTGCCGCGCCCACGCCTCCGTGCGCGCCGCGAGGGCGAGGTTGTAGACCTTCCGCACACACCCGAACGTGCGCGACAGCTCAGCCGCCTGCGCATCGGACGGACAGAAGCGGTACTTGAACGCCCGCTTCACAGGGGTGGCCTTCACAGTTCACACGCTAACGCAACCGTTTGTGGCAGCGCAGGCAGTTGAGGGTGAACGCCGGTCCGCCCTGGCAGCGTGGCGGCGTTCCCTGCCCTGCTCCGCAGGCGCTTCGCTTCTCCCCCGCAAGCGGGAGGTACCCCCACCCCCGGCTGAAGCCGGGGCATCCACGAAGGAGAGACCCGATGACCAAAGCCCACCAGGACCTGGACCGCGCCGTCAACTCTCTGTCGAGCAGTGCCGAGGGCACGCAGGCCAAGGCTGTAGACACCCTGGTACGCATCGTGCGGGACGACTCCACCCGGCGGACACAGGCCCTCACCGCGCTCGACGCCTTCGCGGCGGGCCACCGCGGCCGGCCCAGCTACCGCACCGAGCCGGTCCTGTCGGCCCGCACCGCGCTGTGCTCGTTCGACGCCAAGCGCGCGGCGCGCACCACCGCCGCCGTCGAGGCCGGCGCTGTCCTCCTGCTCGCCGCGTCGTCCGCGATCGGCTACGCGCTCGGCGGCGACGCCCTCATCAGGTTCCTGGTCACCCTGGGGACCGTGGCGGCGGCGCTGGCGGTCGCCGGTGTCACCCGGCGCTTCTGGCAGCCGTACGTCGGAGCCTGGGCTAACCTCCCCCGACGTACGCGCCGGGCCCGTGCCGTCACGGTGATCATCCTGGCTGTGTTCCTCGAACGGACGGTCCGTTCCGTATCCGGCCCCCTCCCCGACCTACTGGTGTTCAGCGCGGGCACCTGCCTGATGGCCTGGCTGCTGTGGGTCCGGCAGCCCGGCACCGCCCGGCGCCAGTAGCGCGCACGCGGAGTTCGTCGCACTCGCCACCGGTGGTCCCGTTCACGGTGGTGTCCCCGAACCCGAACCAGAACCTCGGGTGGCGCTTCCCGCGAGCCCTCGTGAGCTGGGTCAGTCGAAGAGGGCGACGAGTCCGTTCACCCAGATCGCGAGGAACCCAAGGACCGCCCCCAGGCAGCCAATGCCCGCCAGCACCCCGCCGACCGTCCACGGCCCGGAGGGAGCCTCGTACCCGTCGGGGTCCTCGCGGTAGGAGGCGGGGTCGTCCCAGTCGACGGGGTGCCCCAGTTCCTCGGCGCGGGCGGACCGCACCGCGACCAGTTGCTCCTGCGCGAAGACCGTGGCGGCCCTCGCCTCGGGGCCCCGCCAGGCGAGGGCTTTCATCCGCCACCCGGGAGACCCGTACCGCGCCTCGAAGGCAGCGGTCTCGTCGGCGTCCCGGTCCTCTTCGAGGTACATCCAGCGTCCGGCCTCGGCGGGGTCACCGTAGAGCCGGTACACCTCGGCCAGTCGACGGCGGAGCGTCAGGTCGTGCGGATAGGACGAGACAAGACCGCGCAGGCGCTGGCGGGCGACGGGAACGCGGCCGGCGGCCAAGTCCGCATCGACTCGGGCAAGGGTCTCTCTCACAGGCATGAACGCATGATCGGATGCCACACCGCCCTCCGTCGACCTGGTTTACGCTGGCGAAGCTCTCGAACTTGTGGACGAAGGACGTACATGGCTCGCCCCTGCACCCCCGGACCAAAACGGTTCGTCCTCGCTGGCGTTGACGGCAACGACCAGCAGGTGGCCATGAGGGGAGGCGTAAACCCATGAAGGACGTCGTCTTCACGCGCGGGAGCGGCTGGATTCCGAGCGTCGTCCGCGAGGACGGCCGACTGAAGCTGATGCTCGGCGCCGGGGCCGACGCCAACCATGAGCCTCGCACGTTCACGTTCCCGATCGAGGAAGCCCACCTCGCGGTGATCCGCCAGGACCTGCCCCGGCACCTGCTGTTGTGGAGTGCGGTCCTTCCGCTGTGCGAGGCCGCCGGAACCCGGGGCCGGCTCGACGAGGACGCTGCCGCCGCGCTCCTGGACCCGGTTCTCCTGGGCCGGCCCGTGGACGTCGACGCGCTCTTCGGCCGGATCAGCTGGGACAGGAGCCGACTCGTCGCGTACGGAGCCGACGTCGGGCTCCTTGAGCGCGGCCACGTCTGCGCGGCGATGCGCACGGCGACCGAGACGCCGAACGAGAGGCGCGCTCAGGAGCACAGCGCGAACCGCCGTCGCGCCCAGCGAGGCACCGTGCTCGGCCCGCTGGACGAAGCGGTTCTCAGGTACACGGGCCAGTACCTGCACGGCTCGACGGTGCCCCGGCGGAAGCCCGGTGACGTCGACCCCGCGCTGCTGCCCGAGGTGATGCGTGTGATCGCCACCGCGGAGCGGGCGTGCGCCGGGATGCGGGTCGGTCTCGATCCGCGGCGCGGGAAGCGTGCCACGGACAAGCGTGACTGGGAGCGGATGGCGGCGACGGTCGATGCGGCCGTACGCCGTGCGTATCCCGAACTCGTCGATGACGCGGTGCGAACGGTGAGCTTTCTGATGTGCTCGGAGGCCGCGGACCGCTCCAGGAACACACCCGTGGACGACGACGAGGCTGTCGGCGGGCGCGCCGGATTCGGTGCGAGTGCGAGTGCGAGTAAGTCGATCCTGTCGTTCACCGACGACAAGGGCGTCGAGCGGAAGTGGCGGTGGGACGGTCCGCGCGGCGCGAGCGCGGAGTTCTGGGACTTCGTCGGCGATCGCTGCGCTGCGGACAACGAGGTGTTCACCATCGAGGACGAGGAGATGGGCGAAGGAATCCAGCTCCACTTCTACGCGGACTCCGCCGCCCGGGTCACGACAGTGCGCGAGGGGCGGGGCGGGTCGGATCCGGAGTACCGGGTCGAGTACAGCCTGGTCGACGGGATCGGCGGGTACCGCGCCCTGGTGAGCGCCTTCGTCCGCGGCGGCTGCGCCGCACTCGACGGTCACGGCCCCTGGATGTCGGACGTCGCCGAGTTCGAGCGCGCCCGTCGGCGGCGCGACGCCCGGTAGCCCGAGAATCCCCGCACGTCGTCACCGCAGGCAGCGACGGCACGGTACGAATCCGTGCTCCGCACCCGCACGACGTGCCGCAGTCCGGGACCGTTGCCCAGCGGCCAGCAGACAGGTACGCCATCCCTGGCCGTCACGGACCAGAGCGCTACGCGACTTCAGGTTCTTCAGTAGACCGCTGCCGACGTGCTCCACAGCCCAAGCACCGCCCCCAGGTCACGCACCCTCACCGCCTCCCCCGGTCGGTAATGAAGCGGCGGATCCGGGACAGTATCGCCTCCTCCCGCCCTGTGAGGTGGTCCGGCCGCCGGTTCACCGGGCGCCTGAGCGAGACAGTGAACTCTCGAGCACATGAGTCGAGTTGCCCCCTCGGCGGGCTGGTCGGGGCGCAGGCGCGGAGTGGGTCGCGATGGGCCCGCAGATGATTGCTCACCGATCCGGTGAGTCCGGCACAGATTCACGATCTGCCGGCCACCACCTACCGGCGGATGAGGTGGGTGAGGGTGGCTCCGTTCGGGAAGGTGGTGCGCTCGGCCACGTCGAAGACGGTGGGGTCGAAGGGCCCGTCGACCACCGCGATCCCGGTGCCGGCGATAACCGGGTACGTCTTGATCAGCAGCTCGTCGATCTCGGGCAGGAGGCTTCCTGCGAGCCGGCCGCCCCCGCAGAGCCAGATGTCCAGGTCGCTGTCCACCTCGCTCTTGAGTCCGCGGACGAGGGCAAGCGGGTCGCCGGACACGACGGTGACGGCTGGGTCGATGTCCGGCTTGAGGGTGCTGGACACGACGTACTGGCGCAGGTGCGCGTACGGGCTGGTGACCCCGTGGTCGAGGGTCAGACGGTACGTGCCCCGGCCCATGAGGACGGTGTCGAAGCGCCGGTTGGGTGCGTGGGCGACGCAGGCGGCCTCGCGGTATGCAGTCGGGACGGTCTCCGGGTACAGCACGTTCATCCAGGCGGAGTAGGCGGCGGACTGCTGATCGTCGCCCTGCGGGAAGAAGCCGAACTCGCCACTGGGGCCGGCGATACGGCCGTCGAGCGAGATGCCGATGTAGTACACGAGCTTTCGCACTGCGCTTCCCCCACTCATAGTACAATGCTTGTAGTGCCTGCAACGTAGTACTACAGACGGAGTGATGTCAATGGCGAGGCGGAACGATCAGCGGCGTGCGGCCCTCGTCGACGCGGCGATCGAGGTACTGGCCAGGGAGGGCGCACGCGGCCTCACCTTCCGAGCCGTGGATGCCGAGGCCGCCGTGCCCGCCGGTACGGCATCCAACTACTTCGCCAGTCGTGACGACTTGTTCACTCAGGCCGGCGCGCGCGTATACGAGCGGCTCCAGCCCGACGAGACCACGATCGCCCACCAGCGGTCGGCAGGCCGGGACCGGGAGACCTACGTGACACTGATGCGCGAGCTGGTCGGCCGCGTGGCCTCATTCCGCACCGGGTACCTCGCGTTGCTGGAACTTCGCCTCGAGGCCACCCGCCGTCCAGAACTGCGCACGGTCCTCACCCAGCGAGTCCGGGCCGACGTGGATGCCAACATCTCCCATCACGAGGCGTCGGGCCTTCCCGGCGACGCCACCGCGGTCAAGCTGCTCATGTTGACGCTGAACTGGCTGATCGTTGAACAGCTCACCCTTCCGGACGTCTTCACGCAGGCAGAGCAAGAACAACTGGTGACGGCCGCGGTGGAGCGCATCGTGGGCGCGGAGTAGATCTCGTTCGCCGACGGCGTCATGGGTTGCCATTGGTCGGAGCAAATAATCCGGGTATAACCCCATTTGCAGGTAGGAGGGCTGACGCTGGGGCCGATGTCGGACCTGCTGCTTCTTCGCGGACCTGCTCGGCCAGCCCTCGCCCAACTCGGCCGCGGCCGACCCGGATGACATCCTCAGCCGCCCGGAGCACCGCCCTGGCCAGGCGGAACGAGCGGAATATGTGAGGTCGCGCAAGTTCGGGGAAGAAGGTTCGGCAACCGACAGGAGGTTGCTGTGAGGGGTGGAGACCTGGAACTGGGCGAGTTGCTGGCCGCTGCGGAAGCGGCCCCGCCCGGCGAGTCCGTGGATGTGGTGGCGCACGACCTGCAGAAGCGGTTCGGTGCCGAGGCCGTGTCCTTCCTGTTCGTCGACCTCATCGGCCGACGGCTGATACGCCTGGCCGCGACCGGCGACCGGGCCGCCGAGCCGGACGAGCCGATCGACCTGCACGGCAGCGTCTACCACAGCGTTCTGCAGAGCCAGCGCCAGCACGTCGAACCGGACGGGCGCGGCGGACGACGCGTCATCACGCCCGTCACCAACCGCGGCGACTGCATCGGCGTCCTGGAGGTGAACCTGCAGTCCGCGGACGACACCGTGCTGCGGCAGGTCCGCCACGCCGCCCACGCGCTCGCCTACATCATCGTGACCGACCGCCGTTTCACCGACCTGTACCACCAGGGCCGGCGCACCACCAGGACCAGCCTGGCGGCGGAGATCCAGCATCAGTTGCTTCCCTCGTCGCCCTGCTGCGAGGCCCCCCAGTTCACTCTGGCCGCCGGACTGGTCCCGGCCGACGACATCGGTGGCGACACCTACGACTACACGCTCGACCGCGACACCCTGCATCTGTCGATCACCGATGCCATGGGCCACGACACGAACTCCGCTCTGCTGGCCACCTTGCTGGTCGGCGCGCTGCGGCAGGCACGTCGCACCGGCTGCGACGCCCTCGAACAGGCCGGCCACGCCCACCAGGCCCTGCTGAGCCACAGCCGCGGCCTGGCCACGGGGCAGCTGCTCTGCGTCGACCTCGAAACGGGGCTGTGCGAACTGGTCAACGCGGGCCACCCCCGGCCCCTGCTACTGCGTGACGACGCCGTGGAAGAGGTGAAACTCACCGTCAACCTGCCCTTCGGTGTGGTGGCACCCTCCTCCTACCGCCTGCAGGAACTGCGTCTGAGACCCGGGGACCGCCTGGTCCTGCTCACCGACGGAATGCAGGAGCGCGGTGCCGCGGCCGTCGACCTGCCCTCGCTCATTCACGACACCCGTGCCCTGCACCCGCGAGAGGCCGTCCGGACCCTGACCGCCTCGGTGCTCGACGCATGTCACGGCAACCTCAAGGACGACGCCACCGTCCTCGTCCTGGACTGGCACAGCAATCGCAGCCGGACAGACTGACCGAAACCCGCCCCGCCCTTCGCGACCTGCGCAGCCGCTGACCGACGGTTCTTTGGGCGCCTTCGGTCGGCGCCCGCCCACCGCACGGCCGGGGGCGCTTTCCCGGGAGCGGCCGGGTCTCCCGGGGTGACCGTCATACTGTGGCCCATGGAACGCATGGGCGGGTATGTCGTCGAGCGCAAGCTCGGCGAAGGAGGGATGGGGACGGTCTACCTCGCACGCACCCGCGGGGGCCGTGCCGTCGCGCTGAAGGTCGCCAGGCCGGAACTCACGGCGGATCCCGGCTTCCGTGAGCGCTTCCGCGCGGAAGTGGCGGCTGCCCGTGCGGTGGGCGGCTTCCACACGGCCCATGTGGTGGACGCCGACGTCCATGGTGACCCGCAATGGCTGGCGACCGCCTACATCCCCGGCCCGACCCTCGCCGCGCGGCTCGCCGCGGAGGGCCCCATGGACGAACCGCGGTTGCGCGGCCTGGCCGCGGCTCTCGCGGAGGCCCTCGAGTCCATCCACTCCTGCGGCCTCGTCCACCGCGACCTCAAGCCGGGCAACATCATCATGGCCGACGACGGCCCGCGCGTCGTCGACTTCGGCATCGCCCGCGCGGTGGAGTCCACCCGCCTGACGGCGACGGGCACGGCCTTCGGCACACCCGGTTACCTCTCCCCCGAACAGGCCCTGGGCACGGACGTGACCGGGGCCACCGACGTGTTCGCGCTCGGCGCCGTACTGGTCGCCGCCGCGGGTGGCAGCGCGTGGGGCGAGGGAACTTCCATGGCTCTGATGTACCGGTCGGTCCACGAGAGCCCGGACCTCTCCGCCGTCCCCGCGGGACTGCGGGACGTCGTGGCAGCGTGCCTGGAGAAGAATCCGGCGGCCCGCCCGACCCCGACCGCCCTGCTGGATCTGCTGACGCAGATGCCGCCGGGCGAAGACCCGGCGCCGTACACGCCGACGGTCGCTGTACCCCCGCGGCCCACGGTGCCTCCACGGCCGGAGGTCCCACCGGCGGTCTCGCACACGGCGGCAACCGTGGCCCCGGGGCAGGACCCGATTCTCGTCATCGGCGACCGCGACACGAGCCTCGCCGCGGACAGCACCGGCGTCACGCTCCAGGTCGACGATGCCGAAGTCGATTTCGACTGGTCCGAGATCGCCGCCCTCGACTACGCGCCCTCCCGACGCAACCGCCTCGTCGTGACGGTCCGTTTGCACGACGGCACGTCGTATCCCTGCGAACTCGATGCCCGCCGGGCGGCCCGCCTCAGCGAGTGGACCGAACAGCTCGACCGAGTCGTGAAGTGGCGCTTCGCCAGGTAGGGCCGACCGCTGAGCCCGCCGGCACCGACTGTCCGACGGTCACCTGGATCGCGGACAGGTGGCTGTAGGTCGTCTCCAGCCGCTTGCCCCCGATCGTTCCGCGGTGGATCACCACACGGTGTCCGTACGCCGCGGTGACTCCGGCGAAATCCACCCGGCCGGCGCGCGCCGCGGACACCGGCGCTCCGTCTGCCACCGCGGACGACTGCCGGTCACGGTTGGCCGGGGCCAGCGTCGAACAGGGGGTCGAGCGGCTCGCCCTCGTACCCGACCACGAGGCAGGCAGTGGCGATCGGCCCGCGGGAAAGCTCTACGAGCCGGGCCAGGGCCGCCGCCTCGGACGGCAGTCCCGCCGGATCGATCCCGAGTGCCCGGGCCGCAAGGTCGCGTCGCCGGTCGAGGTCGGGCATGTCCTGTCGGTACTCGGCGGCAACCGCCCGGAGTTCTGCGGCTGTTCGTCCGGGAGCATCCCGCCACCACGGTGCCACCAGGCACAGCCGCACCAACTCAGGCAGTCCGACGGCAACCGGTCCGGCCTCACCGTCAAGGCTGACGTACACCGCGGGGCGCTCCTCACCGCCCTCCCCAACAAAGCAGTACGCGTCCCCTGAGGCCGCCCGTGCGAACTGCTCCAGCCGAGCCCCGGAAGCGAGCCGGATCCCGTCCTCCAGCAGGTGATCAGCCGGGTTGGCCGCGTCGAGGTCCGCGACCCCGGCGAAGAAACCGACGACTTGCTCATCGGTGGCCAGGAGAGGCAGCAACGCGTCGGGGTAGCCAGGCACGTCCGCCGCGGTATGTGGTCCGTCCATCCGACCACCGTAACCGGGCCATCCGACATCGGTACGGCCTGACCTGCGAGGCCGCGCATGCGCTGAGCGGGCCGGGGTGGAGGACCGTCTCGGACAACCGCACGCAGGTGAAATCGGTTGCGGCGGGACGCGTGAGTCCGGTGAGGATACGTTCATGAACGGTGCGACAGACGACGTGAACCAGGCGATCGCGGGCGAGCTGCAGCTCATGGATCCGCGTGTCCGCGCCTCGCGGGAACGCGCCGCGCGGCTTCTCGACCCGGAGTTCGTGGAGGTCGGCGGGTCGGGGCGGCGATGGACGTACGAGTCCATGCTCGCCGAACTTGCCGACCATCCGGGCAGCTCGGCGGCCGGCCCCCACTATGAGCCCTCGAAGATGTCGGGAGTGCTGCTCGCGCCGGGCCTGGTGCATCTGACCTTCGAGACCGTGCTCGGCGAACGCAGGACCAGGCACAGTTCGATCTGGCGCAGGAGTGACCGGTCCGCGGACTGGCGGATGTACTACCACCAGGCCACGCGGGTGCCACCCGGGGCGGACTGAAACGCCGTCCGAACAGCCGTGGTTGCCCGAGGACGACCCGGCCGGGGGCCATCGGCGATTCCGGTCGGTCCGGAACTACCGTGCGGCACGGGCTTGGCGGGGCCGGGCGCGTAGCTCGACGAGCCTGTGGCAGTCATCGGTCCCCGCCAGACCCTCTTCCAGCGCCAGCAGGGAAAGGAGCTGGACCGGGCGCCCCACCGATGCCGCCGCCTCAAGCTTGTGGTGGCCGTCGAGCAGGAAGTGTGTGAGCCCCCAGTGTCGGTACTCGTCCGTAGCGGTGAGAGCCATCGCGGGCCGGCACAGGTCCAGCGTGGAAACGGCCACCGCTGTCGGCATCGCGCCCGAACGCAGCCGCTCCGCGTACTCGGCCACGCGCTCACGCCCGTTCCAGGACGGCGGCACCATCGGCACGACGAACTCGTAGAGGTGCGCCTCCTCGTCGACCGCGGTCTCGAACGTCCGGTAGTACGGAACCCTCGGATGCTCCGGGAGTCCCCAGAACTGGTCGATTCCCCAGGTCGCCACCTGTTCCCCACTGAAGTAGTCACCCTCCTGCCCCGGGACGACCAGGCGCGGCTCGACGGTGAGCAGCAGCGGTAGGTAGTCGCCTCGCGGCAGCAAGGAGCCGAACGTACGGAGGATGTCGCCGTCCAGATCGACCGGCTTCCCCGCCAGACGTTCACCCATGCTCTCGATCGACAGCGTCTGGTTGGCGCCCTCGAGGCGACGGAACAGGAACTGACATGTTCCACAGTAGAAGGAGAGCTCGAAGGCCGGCCTTCCGTCGAGCGCGAGCAGCCTGCGTCGCGGGCCGGCTCCCGAATCCTGGGGCTCCGTCTCGAATCGGAGTCTCGCCTCAGTGCCTGCTGCCCCGAGCCTGCGCGGCTCACCCGCCTTCACCGTTATCGGGTTTTTCCTTCGTGGATGCCCCCGGCTTCAGCCGGGGGTGGGGGTACCTCCCGCTTGCGGGGGAGAAACGAAGCTCCTGCGGAGCAGGGCAGGTAAAGCCGGTTCGCCGCCAGGGCGGACCGGCGCTCACCCCAACTGCCTACGCTGTCACAAAGGGTTGGGTTAGCGTGTGAACTGTGAAGGCCACCCCTGTGAAGCGGGCGTTCAAGTACCGCTTCTGTCCGACCGATGCGCAGGCGGCTGAGCTGTCGCGCACGTTCGGTTGTGTGCGGAAGGTCTACAACCTCGCCCTCGCGGCGCGCACGGAGGCGTGGGCGCGGCAGGAGCGGGTGAACTACAACCGGACGTCGGCGATGCTGACGGCCTGGAAGAAGACCGAAGAGCTCGCCTACCTCAACGAGGTCTCGTCCGTCCCGCTCCAGCAGGCGTTGCGGCACCTGCAGGCGGCGTTCGCGAACTTTTTCGGCAAGCGGGCGAAGTACCCGCGTTTCAAGTCGAGGAAGAAGTCGCGGAGGTCGGCGGAGTACACCACCAGCGCGTTCCGGTTCCGGGACGGCACGCTGACCCTGGCGAAGATGGCGGAGCCGCTCGACATCGTCTGGTCCCGTCCCCTCCCGGAGGGTGCGTCCCCGTCCACGGTGACGGTGTCGCAGGACGCGGCCGGACGCTGGTTCGTGTCCCTGCTGTGCGAGGACCCCTCCGTCCAGCCACTCCCCGCCACGGATGCGGCCGTCGGCATCGACGTCGGGCTGGAGCACCTGCTGACCCTCTCGACCGGGGAGAAGGTCGCCAACCCCCGCCACGAGCGGCGTGACCGCACCCGCCTGGCCAGGGCCCAGCGGCAGCTGGCCCGCAAGGCGAAGGGGGAGGGAGCGAACCGGGTCAAGGCACGCCGGAAGGTTGCCAGGATCTACGCCCGCATTGCCGACCGCAGGCGTGACCACCTGCACAAGCTCACCACTCGGCTCGTTCGTGAGAACCAAACGATCGTGATCGAGGACCTCACCGTCCGGAACATGCTGAAGAACAAAAGACTGGCCCGCGCCATCAGCGATGCGGCCTGGTCGGATTTCCGGAGCCTGCTGGAGTACAAGGCCCGCTGGTACGGTCGCGACGTGATCGCGGTCGACCGCTGGTTCCCCTCCTCCAGGCTGTGCTCCGCATGCGGCGCCCTGCGGGGCAGGATGCCGCTGAACATCCGCACATGGACGTGCGACAGCTGCGGGACGACCCACGACCGGGACGTGAACGCGGCGAAGAACATCCTGGCCGTCGGGCTGACGGCGTCTGTCTGTGGAGCCGGTGTAAGACCTCAACGGAGTACTCCGGGCGGGCAGTCGGCGACGAAGCAGAAACCCCTACAGCGCGAGCCGTAGGAACCCCCCTCCATCAGGAGGGAGAGGAAGTCAAACGGATACGTTAAACACGTTCTTCGATGAGCCAGGCATCCCTCCGCCATGCTCCGAGACGGCACCTCCCACCAGCCGACCACGGCACCGGTGCCCGGACCGTCCGACGTCAGGCCCCTGACGCCGCGTGCGCCGGCCCGCCCACTTACGATGATCTTCGCTCGCGCGGCCGGGGGGCCGTGCGGACGTCTGCGGGCGCCATGGAGCGCTGCCGCAGGGGGGTTCAGGACTGATGCAGCTCTTGGGGGGCGTGCGATGTCGGGAAGAAGAATTGTGGGGCCGCTGGTGGCCCTGGCCGTCGTGCTGGGCGGGATCGGGTCTGTCGTGGCCTGGTTCCTGTCGACCGAGGGCTATCTGCCGGGGGACGCCATGGTGCGCTCCTGGGAGGCCCCGGACGACCGCAGGGCGGAGGTCGGGCCGGGCGACGAAAGCTGGGTCGTCGGTGACGTGGCCATCCGCAGCCGCTACGACGCGGTGACCGGATTCGGACTCGCCGAGGGGCGCGAGGGCGAAAAGCTCTGGGAGTACGTGCCACCGGGCCGGAGCGAGATCTGCGCTACCGCCGAACACGCGGGCACGGGGGCCGTGCTCGTCGTCCAGGGTGCGAGCGGCAGCAACGCGGACGGGCTGTCCGCGGCGGCCTGCACCACGGTCCTCGCCCTCGACGCGGAGAACGGCCGGGAGCTGTGGAAGGAGGAACAGAAGCCCGGGAAGGACCAGTTCGGCGAGGTGGTCGCCATGGGCGCCGCGCCGATGGACGCGCGCGGTGACCTGGCCGTGATGGCCCAGGATCTGCGCAAGACGGTGTATGACGCGGAAGGCCTTCCGGTGAAGAAGGCCCCCAGGCCCGGCGAGGCCGTCCTGCGCGGCCTCGACCTGCGCACCGGCAAGACCCGCTGGACGACCGAACTGCCCGACCGGTGCGGAACGAACGAGGTCCTGGCCGGCGAGAAGCGCATCGTCGCGGTCCTGTCCTGCGACGCGGGCGGACGCGACAAGCGCGAGTTCTCCGAGCTGACGGTGGCCGCCTTCGACCGCGCCACCGGCGCCCTTGAATGGAACGTTCCCATCGACGCGCGGCGCCCCCTCGACCCGGCGACGAGCGTCTCCGTCGAGTCGGCCGACCCGCTGGTGCTCACGGTCGGGGTGTCCGGTGATGACCCGGGGTCGACGGGCCTGTTCGTCTCGTTCGACGACAACGGGCGGCCACGCCCCGCCATCGACTTCGACCGGGGCGACGACGGCGTGATCAACGCGAGCAGCCCGATGCAGACGGCGACCGCCGGAGACCGCCTGTACGCGATGGCCGGCTACTGGGAAAAGGGCAACCACCACACGGTCTTCGCCTTCGACCTGGCCACCGGCGAGGAAGTCTGGTCCGAGGAGATGGACGATCCCGCGGCGGCGATGACGGCGAGCGGCGACAAGATCACCGTCCTGTGCGAGTGGTCCACCCAGTCCGAGGCGATCACCACCCTCATCGAACTCGACGCCGACAACGGCGACGAGACGGACGAGCGCCACTTCCGCGACCCGGTACCGAGCCCGGTCACCGCCATGTACGACGCCGACGGCCTGCTCCTCACCGCAGGGCTGGGCGGCGGCACACCGTTCACCGCATGGGAACGGTGGTGACCGCCATCGCGTAGAGGTGTGGACAGTCCCGTCGGCCGTGACCCTCCCGCAGGGCGCTGCGGCGCGGGCGCCGCGGCGCGGGCGCTGCGCAGCGCGTCCCGGGTCAGCAGGATCGGCGCGGCTCCGGCCAAGTCCGAGCCGGGCGCGCTACGGGCAGTCGTAGCGGTGTGTGAAGGGGCGCCCCGGGCACACATGGCACTCGAAGAGGTACACCCCACCCAGGTCGCCCAGCACGAGGCCAGGACCCGAGGTGGGGGTGTGCCGCTCTTCGACCGGGGTCCAGGCCTGCCGGGACACGGCGTCGGCTTCCGTGCTCTCCACGGTCAGCAGGTGTTCCATGCGGTTCCCGCACCCGGTGCATACCGGCCACTGCGGCTCCTGGCACCAGCCGGGGTATCCAACCAGTTTCGTCCCGGGCGCGGTGGAGAGGTGGCTCTGGTAGTCCCAGCCCGTCTCCTGGTCCAGGTCCAGGAAGCGGAACTCCAGCTCGTCCCACATGTCGTCATGAAGGTCCCAGTAGGGGTACTCCGTCACCAGCTCCGGATGTACGGCACAAGGGTGGGGGACGTAGTCCGCCCACGGCTCAGCCGGGGTGGGAGGGGTCTCCAGCGCCTCGCCGACCGAACCTGCCCGCCGCCATTGGATGTGCGGAACGATCCAGCGGTGGCCGCTGTGCTTGCGCGGGCACCAGAGCACCTGGAGCAGATCGCAGTCCTCGGGAAACGGGACGATGTGCGGCACGTCGGCGCGGTAGATCTGCACGACAGGCACCATAGGCGACCCCTCGTGCTCGGAGCACACGGGCCAGGCCTCCTCGGTCGGCCACAGCAGCGGGCCTCCGACCGAGCTGTCCCGGGGCGTCGGCTCACCCACGCAGGGGTGCAGCCGCACAGTCTCCTTCCGAAGGGGCACCACCTCGGGAAACAACAGCTCGACGTCGACCGGTCGGGGCGGGGTACGGCGGGTCACGTCGACAGGCTACGAGAGCCGCGGCCGGCGTCCACCGGCCGTTCGAGGGAGACGTGCGTGCCTTCGGCGGCGTCTCCCGCCCTGCGGGGCATCCCTTGCTGGGACGAAAGGGAGACCTCATGCCGCTCTATCTGTCGAGGTTCAGCTACACGCCGGAGACCTGGGCGAGGCTCATCGGCCACCCCGAGGACCGGGCCAAGGCCGCTCAGTCGTACATCGAGTCCGTCGGCGGGAAGCTCCACGGCTTCTGGTACGCGTTCGGCACGCGCGACGGCTACAACCTGTGGGAGGCGCCCGACAACGTCTCCATGGCCGCGGTCGCCCTGGCGATCAGCGGGGGCGGCGCACTCAGCTCGTTCGAGACGACGGTGCTCCTGTCCGTCGACGAGACCATGGACGCCCTGCGCAAGGCCGGGGACGTGCGGTACCGGCCGCCCGGCGCGTAGCGGTTCAGGTGGTCGGCGGCGACGAGCCCGTACGCGAGCTGCCGCGAGCGCCCAGCCCCATCGGTGATGCCCGGCAGTCGCCGTCCGGCGGGGTGCCCGTGGACGGGCGCGGCCTCTACGCTTCCCACGGCATCGGTGCTTCTGGGGTGGGGGACGTATGCACGAGGACAGTGCGCCGGATTCGGTGTGGCTTCCCAGGCGGCGGTTGCGGCGGGCGCTGAGACCGGTGTGGGAGGCCCGCCACGACGGTCCCGCCGAAGCCGACGCGCTGGGCACCTGGCTCCACGGCGGACTGGTCGTCAGGGCCGCCTACGACCGGCTGCGCGCCTTCGACATCGCGACCGGCGAGGAGCGCTGGGCCTGGGAGGTACCGGGCCGCGATGTGCTGTCGGCCGTGTGCCCCGAGGTGGTGGGCGGTGTCGGACTCCTCGCCCACTGGCCCGACACCTCGGGCGGGCGCGAGGAGGCCACCGTCACCGCCCTCGACATGGCCTCGGGTGGCGAACTCTGGTCGGCCCGGCACAACCTCGACGCACTCTGGATCGGTGGCTCCGGCCTCCAGCCCGGCATCCTGGGCCTGTCCGGAGAGCGGGCGATGATCGCCACGGGCAAGGGCGTCGTCGCCCTGGACGCCCGGACGGGCCGACGCGTCTGGCAGGTGTCGTACGCCCTGGACGGCGAGGCCCGGATCGCGGCCGGAGGGGGTCGGCTGGTTCTGGTCACGCGGAAGGCGGGCCAGGCGCGCGTCAGGTCGGTCGACGTGGCCGACGGCACCGTGCAGTGGGACAGGCGGCTGCCCCCGGACAGTCCCGTGGATCGGGTGGCGATCCTTGCCGTGGACCCGACCCTGATCGTCGTCGAGGGAGAAGGCCGGCGCAGCCCGGACTGTCTTCTCCGGCTGGATGCGCAGGGGGACGTCGCCATGGAGATGCCGTTGGCCGGTGGCCACGGCACGATCACGACCGAGCCGTACGGCCGTGCCGACGGGCGGCGCTGGATCGCGCTCGCCGGGGACACGCTGCTGGCGTTCGTCGTGCCGCCGGGGCTGGCCCCCTTGACCCGTCTCGCGGGCTTCTCGCTGTCGACGGGACAGCACCGGTGGACCTGGGGCGACGACGGTGGCGGCATCGACGCGCTGGCCTGCCGGCGCGGGCACGTGGTCGCCCTGCGTCACTTCGAGGAGGTGTACCAGGGTGAGCATCTCGCCTGGCGATGCCTGGCACGCGTGCTCGACGTCACCTACGGCCGTGAGGTGGCGCACCGCCGCCTGCGGGTGACGCGGGACGAGCCCTACGCGCTGCATGTGCACGGCGACCGGCTGCTGTGGGTGAACAAGGAGAGCGGTCCCGGCACGCCGCCGGTGAAGGCGTTCGACTGGCGCTGAGCGCAGGGGCTGGGGCTCGGTGTCAGGGGTGTCGGGCGTGGATCGCGTAAGCCGGACCCCGGAAGGGCTCGCCGGCGGGCGCGGCACGATCGGGATACGTGGACGGAGCTGGCCTACCACGCCCCGCTGACCGAGTGGGCGGCAGGTGAGCCCCGGGCCGGCGGCACGCTCTGCACACGGCGATTCCACCTCGATCGGCTCGGCTCTCCCGAGCGTGAACGCCACCGCCTGGCCTACGAGTCGGGCCGTCCCTTGCCCCTCGGGCCGGTGTCAGCTGCTGCGGCTCCCCCGCTCGGCGGGTGGTTGGGTCAGCCCCAGTTGGGTGGCGATCTCTTGTAGGCACGCCGGTTCCAGGGCTGTCAGTGGGGCGATGACGTCCTCGTCGAAGCCGTGGGCCAGGGAGCGTTTGACCAGGTCGGCGGCAGGCGGGGAGGTGGCGGCGGCTGCGAGGGCGAGGCAGCTGGAGTGGTTGTCCTGGAGGTCGTCGATGAGGGGGAGGGCCTCGGTGGGGAGGCCTGCGTCGAGCATGGCTCGGACCAGGCTGTTGAGGACGGTCTCGGTGAGCACCCCGGGCAGCCGACGGGCTTCGACGTGGTACCGGTCCCAGAGGCGCAGGCGGACGACTGCTTCCACCGGCACGGTGGTCGTCGAATAGTGGGCGCCGGTGACCAGGACGGTGTGCCGCAGCGTGTCCAGGAGGCGGGTGGAGTCCTCGGTGAGGCCGGTGGCCCGGCAGGCAGCGGTGAGCCAGGGTCGCGCCCACACGCCGTTGTCCGGCGTTGTGGACAGGTCTGCGGTTCGGGCGAGTTGAGCCGTGAGGTCACGGCACAGCGGCCCGTGACCCGCGTCGCACATCTCGACGATCAGCGCTGCTGCCTGTTCCTGCCTGCGGGCGGTGTCCTGCGGGGAACTCGTCGGCGGGGCCAGCGCTGTTTCACCGATCAGGGAGATCGCCGAGGGGAGGTCGTCCGACAGCAGGTGCGCGCGGAACTCGAGTGCGCGGCCCCTGGGCTCGGTCCTGCCGAGTCGGCGGGCCAGTTCGAGGGCGGCGTCGGCGTGCCCGGCGCGGAGGTGGAGGGCGACGAGGTCCCAAGTGGCGCGGGTACGCCAGCCGGCGACGCTCGGGTCCGTCGACTTGTCGATGCCTTCCGCCACCTTGGCGAGGAGAAGGTCGAGATCGGCTGAGCGGTGATCGCCGCCGGCTTCGACGGCTCTCGCGGCGTCCAGGAGGATGTCTGTGCGGTCCACCTGGTCTGCCTCGAACCTGTCCGCGATCCGCACCGCGTGGTCGAGTTGGCCGAGCCAGGCGGCTGCGCCGGCCACGGCCCGCGCGTCCCAGGTGGCACGGGAGTCGTCGCCCGGCTGGAGCAGCGTATGGAGGGCCAGGGTCAGGGCCGGTGTGGTCAGGTCCGTACGTCCGGCGGCGTCGGCGGCCCGGGCGAGGGCCGCGAGGACGGTGGGAGGCGGCGTGTTCCTGGTCTCGTCGAGGGCCGTCTTCGCCTCGCGCGCGGCGGGAGCCGCGTCACCGGGGGTGCCGGAGTCGAGCAGCGCGAGGGCGATCTCCGTGAGGTGGCCCGCACGGATGCCGGGGTCGGCGATGTCCCGGGCCAGGGAGAGTGCCAGTGCGAGGTGGTCGTTGACACGGGCGGACGTCGTTGCGTCGGCGAGCAGTTCGTCCGTGGCAAAGGGCTGTCGGGGATCGAGGCCGTGGGCGGCGAGGGTGGTGTAGGTGAGCTCCCCGAGGTCGACCTCGGGAGAGTCGGAAGCGGGCAGGGCGAGCAAGCGGCGGGCCCGGTCCTCGTCCTGGTAGACGGCCGACTCCACGAGCGCGGAGGCGGGAAACTCATCGTTGAGGGCTGTGAGGAGTGGCTCGGGTACGTTTCGGCGGCCTCCCCCGGCGTGCTTTGCGCAGGCGGTGAGGAGGGCTCGTCTCCTGCTGTCCGGGTCCAGGTCGGCGAGGTGGTGGAAGAGGCGGTCGAGGTTGCCGAGAACCGTGAACGCGGGTGCGAGGAGGCCGCAGAAGGCTGGGCGGTCATCCGTGTCGGCGCCTTCGACGGCCTCCTCGACGAGGGTCCGTGTCAGCGCGGGATCGAGCTCGGCCAGTGCCTCGGCGACGTCGCAGAGGAACCAGCCTCGCTCGTCGCCGCTCTCGGAGATGGCGCGGCGCGCCATGTCTGCCGCGCCTGGTTCGCCGTGCCGTGCGAGCGCGAGGGCCGCGCGCACCGTATGTGCCGCCTGCTCCAGGGGCAATCTGTCCGGAACGGCCATGGCTTCGTGGATGAGGTTCCGTGCCTCGGTCCGCCGGTCGGCCGGCAGGTGCTCGCCGACGGCGAGGAGCGCGTCGGCCCTCACGTAGACGTTCTGCAGGGCGCGGGCGAGTTGGACGCCCTCCTCGGCCCGGCCGAGGCGGACCAGCAGCAGCGGATACGTGGCGGGCGCGGAGAGGTTGTCGTCCTCGATGCGCCGGCGGAGCAGCGACACTCGGGTGAGGAGGGTGAGGTCGCAGTGGGGGGCCGCCTCAAGAAGCCTTGCCGCGTGGGTCAGTTCGGACAGGGCGGCCAGGTCGCCGTCGGTGCGGCGGCGCAGGAGTGCGCGGCGCGCGGGAGAGGAGATGGCTGCGAGGGTCCGGCCCGCGCCTTCGGTGATCAGGAGGGTCGGGTATCCCTCGGTCAGGTAGTCCGGTGTGTCGTCGGGCCAGCCGGCCGTGGCGAAGCCGAGGGCCCAGCCGTCGATGCCGGTGCGGGTCCGGGTGAACTCCTCGGGCTCCAGGTCCTCCTGGACGGCTGCGGCCAGTGTGTCGTGGGCGAGGGTGTACCGGGTGGGCGTGCCGGGACGCGGCTCCACGACCCGGGAGAGGCCGCGTTCCAGGGTCCGGCGGATGGTCAGCGCGGAGCCGTCGACGATGGAGGCGATGTCTCTGCTGCTGAGCGCGCCGCCGGCGACGGTCATCGTGGTCAGGACGGAGCGCGGTACGGGTTCGGCGAGTACCTGGTCAAGTTCTTGGCGGGCGCGCAGGAGCAGGCTGTCGGCCGCGGGGAACGGTGTCAGCGTCCGGCGGTGGCAGGTGCGCAGCGGGTGGCCCGCGTCCACGTCGAGCGGCACGTCGGGATGGCGGCTCGTGACCAGGACGTGGGCCGCCGGAGCGAGATCGGTCGGCAACTGCGCGGCGATGCTGGGCTCGGCCAGTTCGCGGTGGTCGTTCTCGTCCAGGCCGTCGACGAGCAGCAGCAGGGAACGCCCGGGGATGCGCATCGCGCGTTCCCACAGGACGAGGAAGGCGGCGGCGTCCGGTTCGGCGGGCGAGAACTCGCCCAGAAGGAAAGCGAGTTGGTCGCACATGGCGCGGTGGAACTGCTGGACCCGCATCTGCCCGTCGCGCCGGGAGATGACGAACGACACCACGTCCAGCCCGGGGTGGGGCTCTGTGGCGAAGCGGGTCACCAGCGAGGTCTTTCCGGCCCAGGGACCGGCGACGAGCATCATGTAGGGGTCCGGGCCGGTCGCGAAGGCGAGGAGGTCGGTGAGTTCCCTTTCGCGGCCGGTGAGTTCGGCGCACCGGGCCGCGTACTGGCGCAGCATCGCCTCGTAGGCCGGGCGTCGCCGCTCCTGCCCGCGCAGGGGTTCCGGCACGATGCCGTGCGAGGCCAGCAGCGCGCGTGCGGCGGCGGCGCTCGGCTCGGGCTCGCGCTCGCCTTCCGCGCGCGCCTCGTACGCGCCGATCGCGGCGGCCAGCCGAACGGCCTCCAGTCCGCCCGAGTGGGCCGCCTCGACGACGACGCCGACGGGCGACCCCTCACAGATGACGCCCGCGCCCGAGAAGCCGCTCCAGTCGCGTGCTTCGAGGCGGCGGCCGTCCGCCCGGTGCAGCAGGAGGCGGCCCCGCTTCACACTCGACCCGAGCGGGATCATCCCGTCGATCTGGTCGCTGTCCCGCCAGGTCGCCGTGTCCGGGTCCGTCCAGCTCTGATGGCGCGGAAAGCCGATCGCGGTGAACGCGAGCCGTCCGTGAGCCTCGTCCGGTACGACGCCGATGGCCAGCGGAGCGACCTCATGGAGGTCGGCATCCGGTGCGAGTTCGACGAACGCGATGTCCAACCGGGCGCCTCGCCACACCGCGCGGCCGGTGACGACGGCGCCGCCGGACAGCCGTACCGTGACCGGCCCGCCGCCGTCGACCACATGCCCGGCCGTCACCACCAGGGACGTCGCCAGCCGCAGCCCCGAGCCGTACCCGGTGGCGCCTTCCCGTTCGACCAGGATCTCCGCGCACCGTCCGGTGACCGAGTCCACCACCGCGGGCCTCAGCGCGGGGGCCGGGGCAGCCGATCGGTGACCGTCAGCGGCCGGCCGGTGTCGTCGGTGGGCGTGAGGGTCATCCGCACCCGCTGTGTCCGGCCGCCACTGTGCTTGCCGTCGGCGCCGGCCTCGACCACCCACAGCTTCAGCCCGCCGCGCCCGCCCGCTTCGCGGGTCATCGTGACCTCGAACTCCAACTCCACAGCCCCGACACCGAACTTGACCCCGTGGTCCGCGCCTTCCCGCTGTGCCGTCTCCAACTGGTCGCGGAGTACGCGGATGTAGTCGGCCAGCGGCACGCCCTCGGGGTCGCTCATCAGATACTTCCTCCACGTACGTCGGTATCCACGAGTCTGACAGGCGGCCAACCCGTCTGCACGCGAACCGGCTTCGTGTGACCCTGACGCGCTCGCGCACCTGATCCCGTCTCGATACGGACCCTGCCGCTCAGGCCGCTCCGCGAAGTCCTCGGTCGGCGCGCCGGACACCGCTGCCCGGCGAAACCCCGTGAAGAGCGGGACACCGGGGAGGAGGATGGCCCGCATGCGAAACATCGTGGTGATCGACGCTCCCTCCAACCTCGGGTTGCGCCCGCCGAAGCCCGGCGCCGTCCCCGGCTGCTACAAACTCGCCGGGGCTTTGCGGGACCACGGGATCGCGCGCAGACTCGGCGCCTTCGACGGCGGTGTGGTCGTGCCTCCCCGCTACGACCGGGGCGAGTGGCAGGAGGGGGACGGCGTGTTCAACGCGCCGGCGATCGCCTCCTACACGGGCCGGCTCGCCGACCGGATCCAACGGCACGTAAGCGCCCGGGACTTCGTGCTCGTCCTCGGCGGTGACTGCTCCATCCAGCTCGGTGCCGCGCTCGCCCTGCGCCGTCTGGGCCGCTACGGACTGGTGTCGGTCGACGCCTCCCCCGACTTCCGCCACCCGGGCAACTCCGACCGCATCGGCGCGGCCGCCGGCGAGGAACTCGCCCTCGCGACCGGACGCGGGCAGGACGACCTGACCGACCTCGAGGGCCTGCGGCCCTACCTGCGGGACGAGGACGTACGCGTCTTCGGCACCCGTGACGCGTTCGTGGACGACGAGGACGTCGCCGAACTGCGCCACCTGAAGGTTCCCGTCGTGACCGTCTCCGACCTGCGCCGCTGGGGCCCTTTTGACCTCGGCGCCGCGACAGCCGTCAGCCTGGACCACACCGGGCTCGACGGATACTGGGTCCACCTGGACGCCGATGTCCTCGATCCCTCGATCATGCCGGCGGTCGACAGTCCGGACCCCGACGGCCTGCTGCCCGAGGAACTCACGGCACTGTTGCACCCGTTGGTCCGGTCGCCGCGCTGCGTCGGGCTCAACGTCACGATCTACGATCCCGACCTGGACCCCGAGGGCACCGCCGGGGCCGTGCTGACCGACTTGGTCGTGGCCGCCTTCGCCGACGACTGAGCGGCTCAGGCCGTCGTCGTCCCCCTGCCGGCGGGACCCCGGTCCGAGCGGCTCAGCGCGTCGTCGGGTCCCCGGTCTGAGCGGCACCGTCGAGGAAGTCCGGGTCAGCGTGAGCTGAGGCGGTGGTGGTACACCATCACCGACAGCGCCCGCAGCGCCGCCCGTGCCGCCTCGGCGTCGCTGCCGTCGTCCACCGTCTCCAGCATCTCGGCCGCCGACAGCCGCACCTCGCGGGGCAGACCGTCGTACGCGGACATCCGGTAGGCGATCGTGCGGCGCGCCTGCTGCTCCTCCGCGCTGACCGACCGGGGGACGATCGGGAAGACCGAGGCGCTGTAGAGGGTGAGGGCGACCAGCACGGCGTCGGCGTGTCCCTCCGCTGTTCCCTGGTCGTCCGCCTCCCGGCGATGCCGCTCCTGTTCGGCGCGTACGGATGTCGCAGTGCGGCGAATGAAGAGGGTCATCCCGGCGCACGCGGCCAGGCCTGACGCGACCGCCGTGGCGAGGGCCCATCCGAGGCCGCCCCAGAGCAGACCGATGCAGCCGCCGCCCGCCACCCAGACCGCGACGATGAGCGCGGAGACCACATGGACACGAACAGGCAGGCCGGACAGCATGCCCAGCAGGCTACCCGCACGCCGCGGGCGCCCGTCCGCGTCCCCGGGCGATGCCTGCCTGCGTCCGCACGGCCAGGCACACGGCCTTGCCTCCCCCTCTCATGTGGACCCGGTGCTCGGCACGGGGATGTGGGGATCCGGTTCGGTGTTCTCGCCGAGGAAGCCGCCCGACTGGTGCTGCCAGAGCTTCGCGTAGGCGCCCTCCGCGGCGAGGAGTTCGTCGTGGGTGCCCTGCTCGACGACGTTTCCGCGGTCGAGGACGACGAGCCCGTCCATGCCGGCGACGGTGCTGAGCCGGTGGGCCACCACGAGGGCCGTGCGTCCCTCCAGCAAGCGCCACAGGGCGTCCTGGACGAGGAGTTCGCTCTCCGAGTCCAGTGCGCTGGTCGCCTCGTCGAGCAGCAGGATCGGCGCGTCGCGCAGGATGGCCCGGGCGAGTGCGACGCGCTGGCGCTGGCCGCCCGAGAGCTTGACCCCTCGCTCCCCCACCAGCGTGGCGAAGCCGTCGGGGAGCTGGCCGGCGAACTCCGTGACGTGCGCGGCCTCGGCCGCCGCGTGGATCTGCGCGTCGGTGGCGCCGGGCCGGGCGAAGGCGATGTTGTCCCGCAGGCTGCGGTGGAACATGGCGGGTTCCTGCGGGACGTAGGCGAACAGTGAGCGCAGGTCGGTCTGGCGCAGGCGGCTGATGTCCTGACCGCCGACGAGGATGCGGCCGTCGCCGATGTCCGACATGCGCAGCAGGAGCCGGGTCAGCGTGGTCTTGCCGCCGCCGGACCTTCCCACCAGGCCGATCCGGGCGCCCGCGGGCACGTCCAGGTCGAGTCCCCGGAAGATCGGTTGTGCGCCCAGGTGGGCGAAGGTCACGGCCTCGAAGCGGATGCCGGTGTCGTGCGGTGCGAGCGGTTCGGGGTGCGCCGGGTCGAGGACGGTGGGCGGTTCCAGCAGGAGTTCGGTGAACTGCGCGGCCTCGGTCATGGAGCTTTCCAGGCGCCGGTAGATCTGGTTGAACTCGAACATGATCTCGGTGGCGTTGAAGTAGTAGGTGAACGCGACGACGAGTGCCTCGACTCCCCCACCGGGGCCGGCGAAGGCGATGGCGAGCAGCAGACCCAGCACGTTGGTCAGCACGAACATCGGGGCGACCAGGACGTCGACGCGGAGATTGCCGTAGTCCCACGAGCGCAGCGTCAGGCGCCTGGACTCCGCGACGCGGCTGCGGTGTTCGGCGGCTTCTCGGCGCTCGGCCGCGAACGCGCGGATGGTCTCCATGTTCATGAGGCTGTCGGCGACGTGTCCGGAGACCCGGGCCATCGCCGCCTCACGGTCGTTGACGAGCCTTTGCCTGCGGCGGATCAGAGGCGTGGCGGCCGCCACGGTCAGCGCGATCATCACGACGAGGCCCGCGACGAGCATCGGTTCGTAGAACCAGAGGACCACGGCCCCGAAGACCAGCGGGACGAGACTGCCGACGATCCGGTACGTCAGGGTGTCGACGAAGTCCTCGAAGCGCTTGCCGAAGCTGAGCACCCGTTTGGTCAGGGAGCCGGCGAAGTTGTCGTGGAAGAACGCCGCGTCCCGGGCGAGGAGTTCGTCCATGCCGCTCACGTACAGGTGCTCCATGCCGAGGGCGTCCACGCGGTTCAGGCAGTGCTGCCCGATCCGCCACACGGCCTCGGCGAGCAGCAGGGTCGCGCCGAAGCCCAGCACGTACGGCAGGGCCGAGCCGAGGGTGAGACCGTCGTCCTCGGCCGCCTGCGCCGCCAGTTTGGCGATCAGCAGGGGGGCGATGTAGCGGGTGCCGATGTTGCCGACGGCCGGCAACAGCAGGGCGGGCAGGGCCAGTCGGCGCAGCCGGAGGATTTCCTGGCCGTAGCGGCGCAGGGCCCAGACGACCGCGCTCCTGTTCGGCGCCGGGCCTGGCGTGTCGGTTGTCCCCATCACACTCCCTGTGGACTTGGAAGCCGGAAGTGTCCCGTCAAAGGAGGCTTTGCGTCCAGGCATTTGACGCGGACCGGCGATAACCGGACATCGCCACATGGCCAGATCCGCTCACAAACCAGCCCTCCCCGCCGACCCTGGGGGCCGTCCGGGCCTGGCAGGAATCAACAGTCGACAACAGCGCCGCCCCAGGGGCCACGGCGGCGGTCAGCGGTAGGCGGCGAGGAAGACGCGGACGCCGGCGGACGCGTAGCGGTCGAGGTCGGCCTCGGTGTGCTGGGCCCTGCCGGTGAACATGGCCTGGTTGACCGGGATCCACAGCAGCAGGCCGGAGAAGTGGTTCGCGGCCAGGAGCGTGTCGTCGATGCGGAGCAGCCCCTGGTCGGTCAGGCGCTGGAAGGTCGCCGCCAGTGTGGCGAGCGCTCGCTGGAAGCCTCGCTCGTACCACTCGGTTCCCAGGTCGGGGAAGGCATCGGCGTTGGCGATGATCAGCCGGCGCAGCTGGATCACCCGGGGGTCGGTGAGGGCGGTCAGGAACCGGCGGGCGAGCCGGGTGAGGTTCGCTTCGAGGTCGGTGTCGCCGGTGGGGAGGTCGGCCAGCAGGTCGATCGTGGTGTCGAGCCGGTCGGTGGTGGCCAGCACGATGTCGGCGAAGAGTTTCTCCTTGTCGGAGAAGTGCTTGTAGACGGTCTGCTTGGACACCGCGGCGAGTTTCGCGATGTCGTCCATGCTCGTTCCCGCGTACCCCTTGTCCAGGAAGACGCTGGTCGCGGCCTCCAGGATCGCCTCGTGCTTGCGCGCCGAGCGGCTGTCCATCGGTGCCTCCTTCTCCGTTCGGCCCCATCGTCCCACAGAAGGGTACTGGACCGACCAGTACCCGTCAGAGTACTGTACGGTCTAGTTCCGAAGGGCGGGGGCCTGCGGCCCCGCGCACCGCACAGACGTTTGGAGTGGTTTCTCATGCACAAGGTGTTCTCCGCGGACGGCACGGCCATCGCCTGCGAGCGGACGGGCTCGGGCCCTGCCGTCGTACTCGTCGGCGGCGCCTTCATGACCCGCGGCGACTCCGCCGCACTCGCCGGCGAGCTGGCCGAGCACTTCACGGTGATCACGTACGACCGCCGGGGCCGTGGGGACAGCGGGGACAGCCCGGCGTACGACGTGCAGCGTGAGGTCGAGGACCTGGACGCCGTGATCGGGCTCGCGGGCGGTCAGGCGATGGTGTTCGGCATGTCGTCCGGTGCCGTCCTGGCCCTGGAGGCCGTCGCCCGGGGCAGCGCCGTGACCCGGCTCGCCCTGTACGAGCCGCCCTTCATCACCGACGACAGCCGCCCGCCGCTGCCCGCCGACTACGTCGCCCGCCTGACGGAGCTCGTGCAGCAGGGGGCGGACGGCGACGCCGTGGCCTACTTCATGACCGCGGCGGTGGGCATGCCCGCCGAGGCCGTCGACGGGATGCGCCGGGCCCCGTTCTGGTCCGGCATGGAAGCCACCGCCCGCACCCTCCCCTACGACGGCCAGGTCATGGGCGAGACCATGTCCGGCCGGCCGCTGCCCACCGACCGCTGGCAGTCCGTGACCGTGCCCGTCCTCGTCGCCAGCGGGGACGCCGGTGCCCCGCACATGCTCACCGGCGCACGGGAACTCGCCGCACTGGCCGACAACTTCACCCTGCACGTCTTCCCCGGCCAGGAGCACAACATCGGCCCCGAGCTCCTCGTCCCCGTCCTGACCGGCTTCCTCACCACCGGGGAGCATGCGTGAGCGAGGTCCTCGCCAGTCTGGACATGTCCCTGGACGGCTTCATCGCCGACCCCGACTCCCGTCCCGACCACCCCCTCGGCGACGGCGGAACGCGCATCCACGAATGGGTCTTCGGCGTCGAGAGCCGGCGGGAGCGCCAGAGCATCGGCGGCGGGCAGACCAACCAGGACGACGACATCGTCCAGGAGAACTTCGAACGCGCCGGCGCCTACATCATGGGTCGGCAGATGTTCGCGAAGGCGAGGTCGGCCGGCCCGACCCGCCGCCCTTCCGCACCCCCGTCCTCGTCCTCACCCACACCCCCCGGGAACCGTGGGCACGGCAGGGCGGCACCACGTTCACCTTCGTGACCGACGGGATCGACAGCGCACTGGCCCAGGCTCGCCGGGCCGCAGGAGGCAAGGACGTCCAGATCTCCGGAGGCGCCGACACCGTACGGCAGTTCATCGCCGCCGGGCTCCTGGACGAACTCCAGATCCACCTCGCGCCCGTCGTACTCGGCGCGGGCATCCGGCTCTTCGACGGGGTCTCACCCGCTCCCGGCCTCGAACCCACCCGGGTGGTCAGCTCCCCGCAGGTCACCCACCTCACCTACCGGATCACACCGTCGCATCGGGCCGGGCCGGCCACACGTCCACCCCGACCAAGTCCGCGTGGACAAGGCGCACGCCCTTCCGCACGAACCGCTCCTACCTGCGCCGCCGCGGGATCCGCTGCACCATCCCGGACAAGACCGACCAGGCGCGCAACCGCCAGAAGCGCCGCTCCCGCAGCGACCGGGCGCCGTACTTCGACCCGGCCGACTACCGCGAGCGCCACACGGTCGAGTGCGGGATCAACCGCCTCAAGAGACCCCGAGCGGTCGCCACTCGATATGACAAGCTCGCGGTCCGCTACGAGGCAACCGTCCTGATCGCAACCATCAGCGAAGGGCTGTGACCAGGGCCTTCAAGACTCATAAGGGCCACCCCGGAAGTACAGACTCCTGTGCGCTCGGGGACGGTCACCGCGCCCGTGCGCGGCATCGGAGCGGTCGGCAGGTGCCATCCGTCCGGCCAGCGCCCGCAGCGTCTCCAGGCCGGCCAGCACCTCCGCGCGATGGTCCGACACCTTCATCCACGCCGGCAGCCGAGCGAACATCGACATCGTCGGCCGCGCTCCGCCACGCTCTCGCAATCGCGCCCCGACATAGGCGGACAGCTCGTCGACGTGCTCCTCGTTATAGGCCCACAAGACGTGACCGGCGCAACGGGTCTGCAGCCACAGAGGCCGCTGGAAGAACGGATCCTCACTACCGCCCAGCACCGCGCCGACCAGCCCAGCCCCCCGCACCTCAGGTTTCCAGTCGGCGACGGCGCCACACCCTCCACAAGCCAGACGGCGCGGCTGGAACAGGAGCTCGCTGAAGTATCTGGGATCAGGAAGGCCGGGCCGGGGGATCACGAGAGCACGGCCCCCGCATCGCGGACAGACCACAAGCATCCGACCCGCGAACCGAGCCAACCAGCCCCCTGAGTCATAGTGACGGGCGGGATCAGTGCGCGGCTCGGAATCCATGACGGACACCATCACAGGTCCGCTATACGAGCAGCTACAGGATTCTCGAACCTGCCCCACAGGTCGCTACCAGCCACTTTCGATACACGGCCAAGGCCGCTGCCGCCCGGAGCCGAACGCCCAACCGGACCTCAGCGAAGGCCGGTTGGGCATGACGGCCCACCGGCCGGGGCCCGCCCAGGCATGTCAGGCCCGGCGCGGAGAGCAGTCCGGCAACCGGGCGGCCGGCACGCGCCGGATGACCGGGCCCCGCACCACCCGGGGCGCTGTCCGCCCAGGGGTCCCATCCGCCGCGAGAAGCACCCTCTGCCTGCAATTCGTCACCAACGAGGAGGAATTCGCACCGCACAGACAACGCACGACGCGTGTTTTCCCCTCATCTCCTTCAACGGGTTGACCGCAGGGAACGAGAGGACACCACAGTGCGTACGAGAAACGCCGCACAGGCGGTACTGGCGCTGGCCGCGACGGGAGCGGTGCTCACGCCGCCGGGCACGGCGTTCGCGCAGGAGCCGCCGCGCGTCGATCTGAGGGCGGACGTCAATCGCGACGGGCGGGTCGACGTCACGGGCGCCACCGACACCGCCGGGGAGAACACCTGGACCGTCGGACGGGGCGCGGTCTTCCTGCCCAACATCGACGACGACAGCAAGCGTTGCCCGACCGCAGGCCCGGGCGGCCGCCCGCTCTCCGACTCCAAACTCGTCGCCTGCAACGACGCCTCCGACAAGAAGGTCAACGGCCGGGCCGACGCCGCCGACCTGGCACGGGTGCGCTCGGTGCCGCTGCGGCACCTGCCCTCCGGCGCCCGGGGCAGCGTCACCGTGACCACGGGAGCCGCGCAGAGCAGGGTCTTCCTGCTGCGCAACGGCGCCTGGGAGCTGCTCACTTCACAGACCCGGCTGACGCGGGCCGAGCTGCGGGCCGGTGTCGAGTTCGGCGTCGAGGGCAGGGACGTCATCCGCGACAGCGCGAAGTGGGACGGGCGCGTGGTGATCCGGCTGAAGGTCACCTCCTCCTCCGGCACCACCTCCGACTCCGTCACCCTGCGCGCGGCCCCGCTGCTGACCCACCATGCGCTGCAGAACACCCAGCAGCTGCTGGTCACCAAGGTGAGCGGCAACGACCCGTGGGCCAAGCGGCAGCGCGCCTTCGTCAAGCAACTGGACAAGGAGAGCAAGGCGGCCGGCATCACCAAGCCGCTGCTCACCTTCGACAAGTACGACGACATCTGGGCGCAGGACTTCGTCGAGCCCGCCTACCTCAACATGACCGGCCCGGACGGCAAGCAGCGCACGATGCGCGTCATGCTGCGCTCCGCCCAGGACCGCGAGGCGGGCCGCGAGCTGTACGAGAAGCTGCGCGGCCCCAACATCGGTGTCGTGCAGGCCAAGGGCCGGGACATGCAGGGCTGGGAGACCCTCAACTCCTACGGCAACCTGGAGACCGTCCCGCCCCACGTCCACAACGGCCGCTCGTTCCCGGCCGGACGGATCATCATGGGCGAGCGCAAGGACGGCAGCGGTGTCCGCCCCTCCAAGGAGATACGCACGCTGCTGAAGTCCCAGGGACTCCAGGACCCGCTCCTGCTGGACACCTCGTGGCTGCATGTGGGGCACGTCGACGAGTTCGTGCAGTTCCTGCCCGCCGACACCCCGCGCGGCTGGCGCATCGGCATCGCCGACCCCGAGGCCGGGCTGCAACTCCTGCGGGACGCCCAGCGCGACGGCCACGGCGCGAAGAAGATGTTCTCCGTGCCGGGCTTCGACGAGCTGCTGCCGCCCGAGGAGACCATCGACGAGGCCCTCGGCTCCCGGCACCTGGTCACCGACAACGAGATGGCCGCCCGGAAGATCGCGGCCAACCTGGAGATCCTCAAGAGGGAGACCGGCGTCACCGACGAGGACATCGTCCGTGTGCCCGCCCTCTACACCCGCGGCATCGTCGGCGACGGCGCCGAACCACGCGTGCCGCTGTTGCGCCGCCTCGGCGGCGACGGCACCCCGGAAGCCGCCCGGAAGTACGGCCAGCAGCAGCTGCGCGAGGACGCCGACGGGGCCCGCGCCGCCGCACCGGCCCCGACCATCTCGACCAGCGCCTACGTCCCCGGCGCCGTCAACGGCATCCAGCTCGCCCGCGACCGCTACCTCGCCCCGCGCCAGTGGGGACCTCTCATCGGCGGCAAGGACATCTTCACCGAGGCCGTCACCGCCGCGTACAACCGCGCAGGCATCCAGGTCACCTACGTCGACGACTGGTACACGTACCACCTCGGCATGGGCGAGATCCACTGCGGCACCAACACCCTCCGCGACGCTTCCGGCCGCTGGTGGAACCCCTGACGCGACCGTCCCCGAACGGTCCGCCCCCGGGTCCAGGGCCTGGGGGCACCCTCCCTGCGGGTGCCCGAGGCACGGAAGGGGCGAGCAGCCCCGGCCGGGCTGCGGGCGCTCCGATGCCTGCCGCCGCTCCGGGCTGCCCGGCCGCGGTGTCACGGGCTTTCTCGATACGTCACGGCGTGGCCGATGAGTTTGCGGCTCCCCGGCGGTCCAAGCTCGTGACACCCCAGGAAAGGACAGCGTCATGTCGGAGCTTCTCGTCGACTTCATCACCTCCCTCGACGGCTACGCGTCGGGAGAGGGGTGGCCCGGGTTCTGGGGCCTCGAAGGCCCGGAGTACCTCGCCTGGCTCGGCGAGCAGCCCGAGGTCACCTACCTGATGGGGGCGAACACCTACCGCCTGATGTCGGGCTTCGCCGCAGGCGAGGTCCCCGAGGGACAGGACGAGTTCAGGCCCGAGGAGGAGGCGTCCGTGGACGAGCTCACGCAGGCGTCCAAGGTGGTGTTCTCCTCCTCGCTGGAGGAGCCACTGACATGGGCCAACTGCACGCTCGTCCGCGACGACGCCGTCGAGGCGGTCCGCGCCATGAAGGCGAACGGCTCGGGGCTCCTCAGCACGATCGGCAGCCTCGGCCTGTGCCGGTCCCTGTTGCGGGCCGGACTCGTCGACCGCTTCCGCGTCGTGATGTTCCCGGTGATCACCGGGGCCACGGGCGAGGAACGCATCTACGACGGCTACCCGGACGTCGCCCTGGAGATGACCGACCACCGCACCTTCGACGGCCGGATCCAACTGGTCGAGTACAAGCCGCGCGTACTCGAACACCCGCCCCTCGTCGTCCCTGCGTAACGCCCCCGGGGACGCATGCCGGGGCTGATCAAGCGGGGTTACGTCGCGGGATCGACGGTCACCGTGACGCCCCGTTCTCGCAGGTGAACCGCCAGGATCTCCATCTCGACAAGCGTGCCCGTGAGACCGGTCCCGGCGAGTTCCGCGGCCTGCGCGCGTGCTTCGGCCAGGGGCAGTTCCCGCGCATGGCGAAGGGCCCGCATCACGCCGACGAGGTTCCCGCCTCCTGCGGACAGGCGCAGCCGCGCCGCTCCATGCGCTTGCAGCAGGGCTTGTCGAATGAACTCGGGTGTGACAGGGCCACAGGCTTGCTCGCACCACCCGTCCAGGCAGTCCGCGCATCGTCCTTCGGTGCCCCAGCGCAGCATGCCGCCGTGGAAGAACTGGCCGACATCGCAGGTAGTCGTGCCTCCGCAGGCGCCGCACCGGCCCGTGATCCGTACTCCTTGTGTGATCAAGGGGAGGGCTCCTCGGCGTCCATGTCCATCGGTCATGCCGACGCGATCCTCCCGCAAGGAGCAGCCTGTGTGTTCAGTCGGGTCGGCGGAGTGCGCTGACCAGGGCTCGCGGGTCGTCTGCGTGGAAGCGGATGGTGTGGGCCTCTTCCGTCGCGCCGAGTGGGCGGGTGAAGGGCAGTGGCCGGTTCAGCTTCAGGGTGACCGAGGTCTGGCTGCCCACGATCAGGTCGAGGACGCCGTCCCCGGAGACGGTGACCAGGCTGCCCTCGGGGTAACGCCGGTCGACCCGGACCGAGGCGACCGCGTCCGGCGGTACGGCGAGGTCGAAGAGGGCGCCGTAGCGGATCCGCAGGGTGCCGTCGGGGCGCACGACGTGCGGGCGGGTGACGCAGGCGGCGTGCAGGGCCAGCACGAGGACGACGCCGTACAGGTCGAGGATCAGGACCAGCAGGTGGACCGCCGGCCAAGGGATGAGGAAGGCCAGGGCCGTCGTCTCGACGACCATGACGAACAGCAGGCCGTACAGCATCGCGGTCTGGGGTCCGGTGTACGCGGCCGCGTGGTCGCCGGGGCGTACCCCGTGCTTGCGGCGGCGTACCCATCGGGCCAGGGAGACCAGGGCGCGCAGTTCGTGGAGGATCAGACGGCGGACCCCGGCCGGCACGGCTTCCTGTACGGCGGCCCGCCGCGCCGCACCGCGGTCCATGCCGCGGGCGCGTGCGGCGGTGTACAGCGCATGCAGCACCCAGGTCTCCAGGAGCAGGACCGCGAGCACCAGCGCCTCGGCGGCAGCCAGCGCCCACCCGGGCGGCCGGACCCCGGCCACCAGGGAGGTGACCAGGGCCAGTTCCCCGGGCAGTACGACGGCCGCCGCGACCCGCGCCGCCCGTACGCCCCGTGGCCTGCCGTTCATCCCCCGCCCCTTTCCGCGAACGCGTCCATGAGACGGCCCACGACTTCCGCCTGGGCGGGGGTGTACTCGGCGAGCACCGCCTCCTTGAACCCGGTCACGACCGCGCCGCCCGCCGGCAGCGCGGCGATCAACTCCGCGGGGACGGCTGCGACGAGGTCGGCTGCCAGGGGTGCGATCCGGGGGTCGTCGGCGGGGGCGTCGGCGAGCGCGTCGAGGCGCTCGTACAGTTCGACCACGGCGGGATCGGCGGCGATCGTTCCGAGCAGCGCGACCATCTCCGGGCCGACGGGTCCGGCGCTGTCCAGCAGGGTCAGGTACGCGCGGTCCTTGGCCGCGCTCGGCGAGTCTGTTCGGGGGGCCTGTGCCAGCAGGGCGGCGAGGGCGGGTGAGACGGGCCCGGCGGCGCCGGGCGGCTCGGCGAGCAGGGCGCTGAGCCGGCGCCGGCGCTCCCGGATGTCGGCTTCCTGGCGGGCCAGGTCGGCGTCGAGTTCTTCCAGGATCTCGGTCAGTTCGCGTCCGGCGTCGTCGGAGAGCGCGTCGCGCACCTCGCCCAGGCCGAGGCCGAGTTCGGTGAGCCGGCGCACCCGGGCGAGCAGGACGGCGTCACGGACGCTGTAGGCCCGGTAGCCGTTGGGGCGCCGCTCCGGTTCCGCGAGCAGGCCCACATGGTGGTAGTGCCGGACCGCCCGGGTGGTGAGCCCGACGAGTGCGGCGATCTCTCCGATTCGCATGCCGCCAGTAGAAACCCTGCCGTTGCGTCAAGGTCAAGTGCTGAAGGGGGCTCTCGGTCACGGGTCGATGCCGAGCGCGGCACGTCGGCGGGGCCGTGAACCGTGAGGTGGGGAGCGCACGGCGCGGGTCGTCCGGCACGGCTGACCGGATCGTTCCGGTGCCGGCCCGGATCGGGTCTACGGTTCGGGCAACGTTCCAGGTCATCATCGGTGTCATGAAGAGAGCGCTGATCGTCATCGATGTCCAGGAGTCCTTCCGGGCCCGGCCGCTGTGGAAGCAGATCGCCCGTCCGGACATCGCCGAACCAGTCAACCGGCTGGTCGCCCTCGCCCGCGCGGCCGGCGACCTCGTCGTCTGGGTGCTGCACTCGGAACCGGGCAGTGGCGATGTGTTCGACCCGGCTCAGGGGCATGTGCGCCTGCTGGAGGAGCTGTCCCGTCCGGAGCCTGGTGAGCCCGTCCTGTACAAGACGTCGCACAACGCCTTCACCACCACCAACCTGCAGCAACTGCTGACCGAGGCGGGGGTGGGCGAACTCGTGGTCTGCGGAATCCGCACCGAGCAGTGCGTGGAGACCACGACCCGGGTCGGCAGCGACCTCGGGTATCGCATGGTCTTCGTCACCGACGCCACGACCACCAACCCCATCGGCGACCTCTCCGCCGAGGCGATCATCGAACGCACCGAGGCGGTCCTGCGGGACCGGTTCGCCCGGATCAGCACGGTGGCCGAACTGGAGGCGGAGCTGGCACCCTCGCACACGTGAGCCTCGTCGTCTTCGTCCTGCTGCCCGGCGTCCACCTCCTCGACCTGGCCGGCCCGGCACAGGCCTTCAGCACCGCGGCGGACTTCGGCCAGCCCTACCGCATCGCCTACGTCGCCGAGCGCGAGCAGGTGCTCAGCGCCCAGGGCCTGCCGCTGATCGCAAGCACCCGGTGGCCGGTGCTCGGCGCCGACGACCTGGTCATGGTGCCGGGCTGGCGCACGCGCACGCTGGGCAGCGGCCCCGCCCTGAGTGACGCCGGCTCGGCATGGCTGCGCGGGCACCACGCCGCCGGCGGCACCGTCGCCAGCGTGTGTGCCGGGGCGGAGGCGCTGGGCCGGGCCGGGCTGCTGGACGGGCGCAGGTGCACCACGCATCACGAGCACCAGGACGAACTGGCCGCCCGCTATCCCGGCGCCGAGGTGGTGCGGGACGTGCTGTACACGGCCGACGACCGGGTGGTGAGCTCGGCGGGCATCACCAGCGGCATCGACCTGGCGCTGCACCTGCTCGCCGGCCGGCACGGCCCCGCCCTCGCCGCCCAGGTGGCCCGGGACATGGTCGTGTACGCCCGGCGCAACGGCCATGAACCGCAGGACAGCGCCATGCTGCGGCACCGGTCCCACCTGGACGACGCCGTCCACCGCGTCCAGGACCTCATCGACGCGCGGTTCACCGAACCGCTGCCGCTCGCGCACCTGGCCGCGAGCGCGGGCGTCAGCGAACGCACCCTGACCCGGCTCTTCCACCGCGCCACCGGTGGCCTGACCCCGCTGCGCTACCAGCAGACCCTCCGAGTCGAACGCGCCGAGCATCTGATCGGCCACGGCGCCACCGTGGAAGCGGCGGCGCGGCAGGTGGGCTTCGACGACGCCCGAATGCTGCGCCGCCTGCGCAGCCGGACGCCCCGGGCGGGCGTGGCCGATGCTTGATGCCGGGACGCCCCGGGGCAGCGATCCGGTCGGGCTCGGGTAGACGGCGACTACGGCGGCGCTCCTTGCCGACCGATCCGCGTCCACTCCGCACGGGTCATGCCGGAACGGGCCCCTGAACAGCACCTTCGACGAAATCCGCTCGACTCGGACGCACCGTGTAAGCAATCGTGGCCGAGTGACGCCGACCGAAGCAGCTGCGATCGCCCTTCAGGACCATGCCGTCCTGTGGAGCATGGGGGAAGTCCGCGCGAGCGATGTCGTGAACGCCGCCTGTGACGCACTCGTCGCTGGGCTCGACACTCCTGCCCTTCGCATACTGGCCGCCTGCACGCGCGCCGAGGCGGACTACGACGTCCACGACCTACTGCCCCCAGCACTCGCCGAACTCGGCCTCACCTCCTGTCCGGGCGGCAGCCAGACCGGTCAGGAAGCCGCCGCCCGAGCCCTCGCACGCCGCATGCTCGCCGGCGAGCTCACGCCTCGGGAGTTCACCTTCCGCATTCACCAGCGCCACGGACATGAGTTGCCCGTGACTGAGCGCCTCGCTGAACTCGACGACGAATACGACATGCTCGAGTACAGCGACAGAACCGTGGACCAGGTCAATGCCGAGGTCATGGCCGAAGCCCGCCGCCTGGCAGCCCACCCCGCGCTTCTCGACGAACCCACCGATTCACCCGGCCGCTAGACACAGACCCACGCGCGAGCTGCCGCTGCACAGACTTCGGGACCCTTGCCCCCGCGGACCTCCTCGGCTTCGTGGCTGGTGGTCCCGCGTGTTCAGGTGCAACCCGTTCCGCGCCCGGAAACGCGGATCTTCCTGCCCCGCCCGGCCGATCACCCGCAGTAACCCGGCGCGGACCGGCGTGCCCCCGGCGGGCGCGGCAGTCGAGCCGTCACCATCGCTTCGCCACACGTTCGCGATGCCAAGCAGGAGTCCCAGATGTCCGACCACGCCCCCGAACCCCGATCCGACGCCGCCAAGGCCGTCCCCGCGGGTACCGGACTGCGCCGATGGCTCTTTCGCCCGCCGCGACGCCACGGCGAGGCGGACACCGCTCGCACCGTCAGCTTTCTGGAGCTCTTCTACGACCTCGTCTACGTCGTCCTGGTCGGACAGGCCGCCCACACGCTCGCGGAGGACGTTTCCTGGCGAGGGACGGTCACGTTTGCCGTGGTCTTCGGGCTGATCTGGATCGCATGGCTGAACGGCACTCTCTTTTACGAGCTGCACGGCCGCGAGGACGGCCACACCCGCTCGCTGATCTTCGTGCAGATGCTGTTGCTGTCCCTCATGGCGGTCTACGTCGGCCACGCCGACGGCGACGACGGCCGCACCCTCGCGGCGCTCTACGCACTGCTGCTGGCCCTGCTCAGCTATCAGTGGTTCTCCGTGTACCGGCTGGACCCGCCGGAACTGCGCAGGACGCCCCGGCGCTATCTGATCGTCATGGTCGCGGGCATCGTGCTGATCGCGGCATCGGTGCCGCTGTCGGCCGACGCCCGTCTCGTGCTCTGGGCGGCGTTCGTCGTCGCCTGGTGCGGCGTGGAGTGCGTCGTACTGATCTCGTGGCGCAGGACGCCGAGCTACAACGTCGTGACCGACCCGATGATCGAGCGCTTCGGACTGCTCATCATCATCGTGCTCGGCGAAGTGGTGATCGGCGTCGTGAACGGGCTGGCCCATGTCGAACGCAGCCCTCTCGTGACGACCACGGGTCTGCTCGGGCTCGCGATCGGCTTCGGATTCTGGTGGAACTACGCCGATCTGGTGTCCCGCCGCATGCCCCGCGAGAGCGGTCACTCCCTGGCGACCTGGATCTTCACCCATCTCCCGTTGACCATGGCCGTGGCGGCGGCCGGCGCCGGCATGGTCGGGCTCGTGGAACACGCCACCGACCACCGGACCCCGACCTCTCTCAGCTGGCTGATGGGAGGCTCCGTGGCCGCGATGCTGATCACCACGGTGGTGCTCCTGCCCAACCTGGCGGACTACGACCGCCACCCCTCCACCTACAAGTCGGTGCAGACCGTGCTGGTCATCGCTGCCGTTGCCGCCCTCCTCGCCGGATGGTCCCGCCCCGCCCCCTGGCTCCTGGCCCTCATCCTGCTCCTGATCCTCTCCGTGACCTGGGCTTTCGCGTTCGCCCGATGGCTGCGCGACGGCTTGCTGATCAACGAGAGACCGGCCTGAGGACACCGCCGTCCGTGTGAACTCCTGGGGTGGCCGGCGCACAGGACAGCGCGGGGCCGCGACCGGTCCCCTGCGCCGGTCGCGGCCCCGCGGGTGTGGGTGTCGGTCCTCGCGGTTTCAGCAGCATCCGCCCGCGGTGACCGGTGCCTGCTCGTCGGTCTCGGCATCGGCCGGGCCGGTGCAGCAGGTGCTGTCGCGCTGCTTGGTGAGCGTGGCGGCGTCGGCTTTGACGACGTACACCTCCCACGGTTCGCGGCCGGGACCGTGGACCCACACCTTGTCCTGGAGGGCGTAACAGCACCTGGTGTCGTTCTCCACCGTGGTCGTGAGGCCCTCGCCGCTGAGCCGGGTGGTGGCGGCGTGGACGGCCTCGGTGCTGTCGACTTCGACACCGAGGTGGTCCATGCGGGTGTCGTCGCCCGCGGCGCCTTCGATGAGGACGAGCTTGAGAGGCGGTTCGGCGATGGCGAAGTTGGCGTAGCCGTCGCGGAGTTTGGCGGGCTCGGTGCCGAACAGCCTGGTGTAGAAGGCGACGGACGCCTCCAGGTCCGGGACACGCAGGGCGAGTTGTACGCGGGACATCGTGTTCCTCCTGTGGGTGGTTGAGCGGGTGGGCAGAGTCAGCAGCCTCCGGATTCGGCGTCGGCGCCGGTGCGGAGGGTGGCCGGGGCCGTGCAGCACCCGCCGCCAGCGTCGGCCGTCTCGTCGGTCTGCGGCTGGTCGAAGATGCCTGCACCGCCGCAGACTCCGGTCTCGGGCAGGACGAGTTCGACGCGCTCGGCGGAATCGCGGTCGCCGGCGACCGCGGCGACGACGGAGCGGACCTGCTCGTAGCCGGTGAGGGCGAGGAACGTCGGCGCACGGCCGTAGGACTTCATGCCGACCAGGTACACGCCCTCCTCCGGGTGCGAGAGCTCCTTCACGCCGTGCGGGTAGACGGTGCCGCAGGAGTGCTGGTTGGGGTCGATGAGCGGGGCGAGCTCTACGGGGGCCTGGAGGCGTTCGTCGAGGCCGAGGCGGAGTTCGTCGAGGAAGGACAGGTCGGGGCGGAAGCCGGTGAGGACGATGAGTTCGTCGACCGGATCGAGGCGGCGACCGTCCTCGGCGACGAGAACCAAGCCCTCGCCGTCGCGGACGATCGTCTCGGTGCGGAAGCCGGTGACCGCGTCGGCGTGGCCCTCGTCCACCGCGGCCTTCGCGGCGAGGCCGAGTGCGCCCCTGGCGGGAAGCTGGTCGGCGGTGCCGCCGCCGAAGGTGGAGCCGGAGATGCCCCGGCGCAGGATCCAGGTGGCGTGCGTACGGTCGCCGTCGTACGACGTCGCGAGTTCGGCGAGCGAGGCGAGGGCGGTGAATGCGGAGGCGCCGGAGCCGATGACCCCGATGCGCTTGCCCGCGTAACGGGCCCTGGTCGCCGGGTTCTTGAGGTCGGGGACGCGGTACGAGATCCGGTCGGCTGCCGCGCGTTCGCCGAGCGCCGGGAGGCCGTCGCCGCCGGCCGGGCTCGGGACGGCCCAGGTGCCGGAGGCGTCGATGACGGCCCGGGCGAGGATCCGCTCCTCTCGGCCGTCGGCGTACGTGACGTGGACGGTGAACGGCTGGGCTTCGCGGTCGGCGTCGACGATCCGGTCCCGGCCCACGCGGGAGACGCCGGTGACGCGGGCGCCGACGCGGACCTTGTCGCCGAGGACGTCGGAGAGGGGCTGGAGGTACCGCTCGGCCCAGTCGCCGCCGGTCGGATACGCCGCCGCGTCGGGCTTCACCCAGCCGGTCGGGGCGAGGAGCTTCTCGGCGGCCGGATCGGTGACTTCGCCCCAGGTGGAGAACAGTCGTACGTGCGCCCATTCGCGCACCGCCGCGCCAACCTGCGCGCCGGCCTCCAGGACCAGCGGCTCCAGGCCGCGTCCGACGAGGTGTGCGGCGGCGGCCAGGCCGACGGGGCCGGCCCCGACAACTACGACGGGCAGTCGCTCGGTGGCTGCGGCTGTGGCTGTGGCGTTCATACGAGTCCCCTTGTGATTCGACATCCGTCGATCTCTTGCGTGCCCATCGTGACACCTGCATCGACAGACGTCAACATAGACATCCATCAATTCAGAGTGGGCCCTCATGGTGCGAATACCGAAGTCATCAGCGGCGGCCGGCCAGGTCTCGCGGCAGCGCACGGCTTCGAAGCCGACGACGGGGCCACAGCCAGGCCGACACGACAGCCTCACGGATCGCCCGCCCGATACACCCCGCTGCCGGGGCCGGCGAATGCCGGGCCGCCCGGCGACCGGCTCGGACGTTCGGCCGCTCGCAGCCCTAGGCGGCTGATTTGACGTGTGTCAACATAGACACATGTCGAACGTGAAGGCGCTCCCGCTGCTGGAGACCGTCGCCGAACCCTGCTGCCCACCGCTCAACGAGCGGCCGCTGACCGCGGAGGAGGCCGAACGGACCGCGGTCATGTTCAAGGCGCTCGGCGATCCGGTCCGGCTGAGGCTCTTCTCGGCCGTCGCCTCGCACGAGGGCGGCGAGGCCTGCGTCTGCGACATCTCCGACGTCGGCGTCTCGCAGCCGACGGTCTCCCACCACCTGAAGAAGCTCAAGGAGGCCGGGCTGCTCTCCTCCGAGCGCCGCGGGACCTGGGTGTACTACCGCGTCGAGCCGGCGGTGCTGACAGCCATGGGGCAGCTCCTGACCAAGGCCGCCGCCGCGTGACCGCCTCCACCCTCGTGGTGCCGCTGACCGGCGACCACGCCGCCGAGGTCGTCGCGATCTACCGGGCCGGCATCGAGGAGGGCAACGCCACCTTCGAGACCAGCGCGCCGACGTGGGCGGAGTTCGACGCGGCCAAGCTGCCGGAGCACCGTTTCGCGGCCGTCGACGAGAGCGGGCGCGTGCTCGGCTGGGTCGCCGCCACCAAGGTGTCCGACCGCTGCGCGTACGTCGGCGTCGTCGAGCACTCGGTCTACGTGCATCCCGACGCCCGGGGCCGCGGCATCGCCTCCGCGCTGCTGAAGGCCCTGATCGACTCGACCGAGGCGGCCGGTATCTGGACCATCCAGTCCGGCGTCTTCCCCGAGAACACCGCCAGTCTCGCCGTCCACGAGCGGGCCGGCTTCCGGATCATCGGCACCCGCGAGCGCATCGGTCGCCACCACGGCCGCTGGCGCGACACGGTCCTGATCGAGCGCCGCAGCCCGCACATCGACTGAGAGGCGGCCGGCGTCGCGGGTCCGCGCCGCTGCGGGGTCCATCTCTCGCGCTTACGGCCGCATGCGCCGACCGGGCAGCGTCACGCACCGCGCGAGAGCGGACGCGGCAGCGGGCCCGCTCCTGCCGCCGCCGATCACCACCACGTCCACAGCCCGCGTCATGTGGTGTCCGACGTACCGCGCATGAAGATCACCGCGACCAGCGCCAGGCCCACAACCGCGCCCATCAGTTGCATCGCCACGAAGGCCGGCACGGAGGCCGGGGCGATGCCCGCGAACGTGTCGGTGAACGCACGGCCGATCGTCACCGCCGGGTTCGCGAACGAGGTGGACGACGTGAACCAGTAGGCCGCGCCGATGTACGAGGCGACGGCGACGGGCGCGAAACGGAGCCGGTCGGTACGGGCCAGGCCGAAGATCAGCAGGATCAGACCGGCCGTGGCCACCACCTCGCCGAGGAGCAGGTTCCCGGCGGAGCGGTCGTGCGTGGACCACTGCACCAACGGCTCGCCGAACATCGCGTCCGCCAGAACCGCGCCCGCGATGGCCCCGACGATCTGCGAAAGGACGTACACCGCCGGCTCGCACCCGGTCACACCCGCTCCGCCTCGGCGCGTGGTCCACCACTCGGCCAGGGTGACGGCCGGGTTGAAGTGGGCTCCCGAAACCGGCCCGAGCAGAGCGATCAGCACGCCGAGACCGAAAACCGTGGCCGTGGAGTTGGCGAGCAGTTGCAGCGCGACGTCGTCGGTGAGCCGGGTCGCCTGGATGCCGGAACCGACGACGACGGCCACCAGAGCGGCGGTGCCGACGGACTCGGCGGCCGCGCGGGCGACCAGCGGGGCAGGGGGCAGAGGGGCGCCGGGCGCGGGCTGCGGCGACGGGCCGGTGGCAAGGGGGCCGGGCGCAGCGGGCTCGGTGGCGGTCACGGGCGGAGTCTCCTCGGGCAGGTGGAGCGAGAGGCTATGGGCAGGCCCGCTTGGCGTCGGCGTTGAGACGGGCCGTGGCCGCCAGGTCGGCGAACTGGCCGGCGAGCGTTTCGATGACGTCCGGCTTGAGCCTGTAGTAGGTGAACCGGCCGCAGGGCTCGGTCTCCACGACCCCTGCCTCGCGCAACACCTTCAGGTGGTTGGAGAGGTTGGTCTGCTTGGCGCCGGTCTCCTCGACGAGGTGGGTGGTGCACAGCGTCTCGCGAGCGAGCAGGGTCACGATCCGCAGGCGCAGGGGGTCGCCCAGAACCCGGATCAGATCAGTATCGACTGACGTCAGCATGGGCTGATACTTTCACATCACCCGGGACTGATACCAGCCCCGATTGATCTCCATGAACGCGCAGTCGGCGATCCTCGCGGCGACTGCACCGCACCCGAGGATGAACCGATGACCGCTCAGCTCGCCTCCGTACTCTTCGTCTGCGTGCACAACGCCGGCCGCTCCCAGATGGCCGCCGGATTCCTGCGTCACCTGGCCGGGGATCGCGTCGAGGTCCGCTCCGCGGGCTCGATCCCGGGCGACCGGGTCAACCCTTCCGCCGTCGAGGCCATGGCGGAGCTCGGCATCGACATCGCCGACCAGAAACCGAAGGTCCTCACCACCGAGGTCGTCCAGGCGTCCGACTACGTCATCACCATGGGCTGCGGCGACGCCTGCCCGGTCTTCCCCGGCAAGCGGTACCTCGACTGGGCCTTGGAAGACCCGGCCGGCAAGGGCGTTGAAGCCGTACGCCCCATCCGTGACGAGATCAGGACCCGCATCGAGGCCCTGATCGCCGAGATCGACGCCGAGCAGCAGCCGTGACCGAGGCAACCCAGGCAGCCGACCCGATCAGCGACAACGTCCACAGGAATCGAGCACAGTGAACGAATCGTTCCTGCTGACCTGCGACGACCTGCCGCACGACGCCGTCCTCACGGACCCCGGGCCTCGGGCCACCGAGGTCGTAAAGCTGCTGCACAGGCGGACGGGGCTGAGCCTGTGGCAGTGCAGGTCGCTCATCGGCCGACTGCCCGCGACGGTTCTCGAGGGCGTGCCGGAGGAAGTCGCCACCGCCCTGGTCGGCGCACTCCACGATGCCGATGCTCGCGCCCACGTCACCGTGAAGCCGTAGTCACATCTGCTGTTTGGTTCGGCGTCACCGGAAACCGCGGAGGGCCCTGAACCCGTGCCGCGCCGGCGGCAGAACGGTCCGTGGCGGGTTTACCCAACAGCAACAATCATGATCGTTTCCGGGTGCCGTACGTTTCGTTGGAACGGCCGTGATGATCACTACTTCTTCCACCCCCCTCAGCCGCGCCGACCTGTCCGAGGCACTCTTCCAGGACGGCCCCGACGGCGCATTCGCCCACGGCCGCTGGCGCAAGGTCGTCGCGGACGAACTGTTTCGCTACCGCGCCTCGGCGTCCGTCGAGGAGAGGTGGCAGCTCGCGTACGACCGTCTGCGTGCCGTGAACGAGCAACTGCCCTTCTCTCCGGAGTGGTTCGTCGCCGACCCGCGAGAGCTCGCCGCCCTGCACGAATGGACGGCCGTGGTCGACGGAGCCACCGCGACCGTCGCCGGCATCCACTTCAACCTCTTCCTGGGCAGCGTGCTCGATGACGAGGTGTCGCCGGCCCGGAAGCTGGACGAGTTCTTGTCGACGGCCCGTGTCGGAACCTTCCTCTGCACCGAGCGGGCCCACGGCAACGACGCCGCCGCGTTGGAGACCGTCGCACGCTACGACCGCGAGCGCGACGAGTTCGTCCTGCACACCCCGAACGACGGCGCCCGGAAGTACATGCCCAACACCAGCCCGGCCGGCGGGCCGAAGACCGCGGTCGTCGCGGCCCGACTGCTCGTCGACGACGTGGACCAAGGGGTCCTTCTGTTTCTCACCCCGCTCAGCGACCACCGGGGCACGCTGCCGGGAGTGACCGTGACACTGCTGCCGGAACGTGTCGGCAGCCCGGTTGACCACTGCCTCACCAGCTTCGACCAGGTCCGCCTGCCCCGCACCGCCCTGCTCCAGGGCCCCCAAGGGCAGTTGGGGCCCGACGGTGTCTTCAACAGTGCGACGGGCAGCCCACGCAAGCGGTTCCTGCATGCCATCCGCCGGGTGACGGTCGGAAAGCTGTGCATGAGCGCAAGCGCCCTCGGCGGAGCCCGGTCAGCGCTGGCCATCGCGGTGCGCTACGCCAACCTCCGGCACATCTCCGGCCCGGTGGCCGGGCAGCGCATCCCCCTGGCCGCCCACCGCAGTCACCACACCCGGCTGCTTGACTGCGTGGCGACCGCCTACGCCATGACCTTCCTGCACCGAGCGGTCACCGACCGCTGGATCACCCATCACCCCGCCCAACGCACGGAAGCGGAGCGGCTGGTGGCCGTCGCCAAGGGCTGGATCACCTGGAGGACAAGGGACATCACGACCGAGAGCCGCGAACGCTGCGGCGCCCAGGGGCTGTTCCCGGTGAACGGCCTTGCGGAGCTCTCCGCCAACACCGACGGCGCGATCACGGCAGAGGGTGACAACCTGGCGATCTGGTGCAAGGCCGGAGCCGAGATGATCTTCGGGCACGATCTCGCGCCGCAACCGCCCGAGGCCACCGGCCCGGAGAGCCTCACCGATCTCGGCTTCCTGCGGGGCGCTGTCGCCGCCGCCGAACGCCACTGGCACCTGACCGCGCGCCGCGACCTCCGAAGCGGCCGTACCGGCGACGGGTTGAGTCGCTGGAACGACGCGTCCGACGCCGCCCTGGCCCTGGTCGAGACGTTCACCGTGGGGCAGGCGGCCGACGCGTTCACCGCCGCCTGCGCACGGGTGGCGGACCCCGCGGCGCGAACGGCCCTGGAATCCCTGTGCGCGCTGTTCCTGCTCGGCGAGGTGGAGGCACGGGCCGGACTGCTGCTGACGCAGAAGGCGCTCACCACCGCACAGGTCAGCGCCCTGCCCCGCACGCGGCGCGATCTCATCGCCGACCTCGCACCCCATCTCACCGTGCTCACCGACGCCTTCGAGGTGCCCGAGGAGCACCTCGCCGCACTGCCGATGCTCACGGCCACGTCGGCTCAGCCGGGCCGGATGCCGCGGACCGAGCCGTGATCCACCTGCGGGGCTGGCGTTCGCGGCGTGCGGGGTCAGGGCCGGCTGGGCGTCTCGGGCGACACGAGCGCAACTACCGTACGGGGATCGTGAGTTCCTTGGGGCCGTACCTGCCGATCGGCGGGTACGGCCCGTGCCCCGAGCGGCTGCGGCAGCAGTTCTCACCGCGATGGGGATGGCTGCCGGCGGAGCAGCAGGTGGGACACGGTCGGCGTCGGCGCGGAGTAGGGTCCTGCGGTGGTCGTACGTGAACACCCAGGGATCACCGTCGTCACCAGGGAGCCCGCACCATGAACGGCACCACGAAGACGATGGACGGGCCGGCTTCGGTCGGCGATGCGGTACGGCGGGTCACGCGCCCGTTCTATGTCTACGCCGTCTTCGCCAACTCACTGTTCCAGCGCGGTGTGTTCGTCCTCTACCTTCACCAACGGGGCTTCTCCGTCGGGCAGGTGGCCCTGCTGCAGACGCTGCTCTACCTGGTCAGCGGAGTCGCGGAGGTTCCGACGGGATTCATCGCCGACCGGATCGGCCGACGTGCGGGCATCGTGATCGGCCAGCTTCTGATCGCCGGCTGTCTCCTCGGCCAGGTGTCGTTCTCCAACTACTGGTTGTTCCTGGCGCTGTTCATCGCGCAAGGCGTCGGCATGGCATGCGTGTCCGGTGCGGACACCGCCCTGCTGTACGACCTGCTCGTGCGTCGTGGTGCGACGGCCGGCTACGTCAGGATCAGGTCCCGGTTCACCATGCTCGGGACGCTCACCTCGGGAGCCGCCATCGTCCTCGGCGGCCAACTCCAGCAGATCTCCTGGGCAGTCGTCTACGTCGGTTCGGCGGCGTGCCTCGCCCTGGCCGTGGTGGTGCTGATGTCGGGGGTGCCCGAGATCCGCGGCGTGGACGCGGTGGACGAGCAGGACGGAGCGGGCAAGGGGTACGGCGACACCACGGCATGGCGGGCGCTGCTTCGGGTGGCCACGCCTGCGCTCGTGACGCTCGTCGTGGTGTCCGGCCTGATGCACGCGACGTTGACGCCGTACATCATCTTCATGCAGAAGACGCTCTCCGATCAGGGAGCGGGCACCGCAACGGTCAGCGTGGTCATAGCGGCGGGATTCCTCGCCGGCGGGATCGCTCCCCTGCTGTCGGACCGCGCGAACCGGCGCATCGGGTACCGGGTCATCGTCCTGGTGTCCCTTCTGACGCTCGCCGCGGCGCTCGGTCTCAGCGGCCTCGGTCTCCTGGGGGTCACCGTCGCCGCGTTCCTGGCCCTGGTCGGGATTCCCGAGATCACCGCCGTGCTCGTGGACAACGTGTTCAACGAGGCCGTGCCGTCGCGCCACCGGGCGAGCCTGTTGTCGATGATCGTGTTCGTGGAGTCCGCGCTCATCGGCATCGGCTACCTCGTCCTCGGCCTGCTCATGGACAAGCTGGGCTCCAGCGCGGGAATGGCCGCCTACGCGGCGGTACCCCTGCTGGCTTGCCTCCTGTGGCTCCCGGTGCTCTTCCGAGGGGCACGCGTGACAGGTCTCAGGCGACCTCGGTGTTGATCCTTTCCGCGCCGATCCGCTCGATTCGTTCCTCTCCCCACACCGCCAGGGTTTCCAGCGCGGTGTTGAGGGAGACGCCGTGCTCGGTCAGGGAGTACTCGACCTTCGGCGGCACCACGGGGTACACCTCGCGATGCACGAGGCCGTCGTCCTCCATCTCCCGCAGGTGCTGGGCGAGCATCTTCTCGCTGACGCCCGGCAGGCCGCGCCGCAGTTCCGCGAAGCGGCGCGTGCCGTGCTCATGAAGCTCCCAGAGGATCAAGGACTTCCACTTGCCGGCGACGACATCGATCGCCGCGTCGATCCCGCAGACATAGGGCCCCTGCCGTGCCGACGTCGCCATGCATGCCTCCGCGTCGCCCGACGACACTCACCCAAAAGTGAGTACCGCACTAATTGGTCCGTACTGGTCAACTCTACTGACTGCGCTGAGGATCGAGGCGTCAGCACGATTCGGTGAGCGAGACGACGGAGCAGTCACATGACGGAGATCCACGACACCCGCGTGAGCGTTCTCGGGCTCGGCGCGATGGGCGGCGCCCTCGCCGAGGCCCTGGTGAAGGCCGGGCTTCGCACCACGGTGTGGAACCGCTCGGCGGGGAAGGCGGACGCGCTCGTCGCACAGGGGGCGACGGAGGCGGCCTCGGCCGCCGAGGCGGTCCGGGCGAGCCGACTCCTGGTCGTCTGCCTCTTCGATCACGACTCGGTGCACGAGGTACTCGACCCGCTCGTCGGCGACCTGGCCGGACGGACCCTGATCAACGTGACGACGGCCAAACCCGAGCAGGCCCGGCAGTTGGCCGCATGGGCCACCGAGGCCCGGATCGCCTACCTGGACGGCGGCATCATGGCGGTTCCGTCCATGATCGGGCAGCCGGGCGCATCGATCCTGTACAGCGGTTCGCAGGAGGTGTTCCGTGAGCATGCGGCACTGCTCGACCTGTGGGCGACCAGCACCTACTTCGGCGAGGACGCCGGGCTGGCATCGCTGTACGACTTCGCGCTGCTGTCGTCGATGTACGTGATGTTCGCGGGCTTCATGCACGGCGCGGCCATGCTCGCGCCGGCCGGGGTGTCCGCGGACCGGTTCGCGGAGATGGCCGCGCCGTGGCTGACCGCGATGACCGGCGAGCTCGCGGGGTACGCCGAGGTCATCGACGGTGGGGACTACACGGTTCCGGGGCAGCAGAGCCTGGAGTTCTCCAACCTCGGGCTGTTCGTCGAGGCGAGCGCCGAGCAGGGAGTGAGCGCCGAGCCGATCGCCATGGTCCAGCGGCTCGTCCAGCGCCAGGTGGACGCCGGTCACGGAACGGAGGGGTTCGCCCGGATCATCGAGAGCATCAGGCATCCCGAGGGATGACGGGAGGTCCGGCGCCTCCGGTGCCGCCGGTGCTGCGGTGCCTCCGGTGCTGCGGTGCCGCCGGTGCTGCGGTGCCGCCGATGCCTCCGGTGCCGTAGGGCATCCGCCGGGTTGAGCTGCGCAGAGCGCCGAGTTCCGATCCTGAGCGCGTGCCGCGGAACCAAGAGCGGTTAGAGTGCGGCTGCGACGTGATGAGGGGGCAAGGTGGCCAAGGTCAGTATCAGTCTCGACGCCGAACTCGTGGTGGAAGTGATGGTCCTGGCGGGCATCGGCTCGCCCCAGGACGCGATCGAGGCGATCGTGCGGGACTACATCGCCCACGGCCACCGCACCGAGGCCCGCACCGAACTCAAGGACCAACGCCTGCGCGAACTCGACGCCAAACCACAGGAGCCGCAAGGGTGAGCCGCCAGCCCGTGACGGCACTCGAGCGGTCAGATCGCACGGGCGGTACTGTCCGCGCATGAACCAGCTGCCCTGTGTTTTGGAAGCCCTCGTGGTGCGCACCGACTTCTCGGCGGACGATGCCTGGGACGAGCTGCGGAAGGTGCTGTTCACGCCCACCGAAGAGGGCTTCCTGGCCGGCGTCGCACTCGTCGACGACCGAAGGTATGAGGGCCTGACACTTGAGCAGCTCATCGACCTGGTCCCCGTGGAGTACGGGCATCCCATTCTGGTCCTGGCGGACTCGGCAACCGTCGCCCCTGAATGGCCGCTCCTCGTGGCGCAACTGCGGCCTGAGCGAGGGCGCTGTCTCCGTGTCGTAGCAGCCGAGTTGTGGGGCATCGAAAACAACCTCTGGTGCGCGAACATGGACTTCGAGGACTTCGCCCGCGCCGTCGACAGCGACGGCGTGTACCGGGGCTTTTGAGTCACTGGCCGTCAGCCGATTTCGGGCCGTGGGGTCGAGGGGGCGTCCACGGGACGGCAACCATCCGGCCGTGCCCGACGTCCTGTGGGTATGTCACACCCGCGCCGCGATCCGTCCCCGCCTCCGTCTGCCTGGCCGCACTGTGGCTACGGCGCCACCACGTTCGACCCTGTCGGCTGCCGCGGCATCCACGTCTCCGGACACACCGTGTGCCTGGCTCACCTCGCCGACACGGAGTGCGACGCCTATCTGGCCGGCCTGACGCCCGGCACCAGCATCGACCACCGCGGCACCACCTTCAGCGAACCACTCCTCAACGCCCTTCTCGACGCCCTTCGCGACCCCGCCACCGGACATCCCCGAATCGGAGACGCCCGGTTCGAGTCGGCGACCTTCCAGGGCAGCGCCCGCTTCGAATCGGCTGTCTTCGAGGGCAGCGCCCGGTTCAGGTCGGCAACCTTTGAAAGCGACGCCCGGTTCGGCTCGGCGCGCTTCATGAACAGCGCCGCGTTCGGGGCGTCGGAGTTCCAGGCCGACACCTGGTTCGGGTCGGCAACCTTCGAGCGCGACGCACTGTTCGGGTCGGCGACCTTCAAGCTCGGCTCCATGTTCGACTCGGCGACCTTCAAGCTCGGTGCCTTCTTCGGGTCGGCGACCTTCACGGGCGGCGCCGTGTTCGGGGCTGCCTCCTTCCGGGGCGACGCCGCCTTCGAAGCGGCGACCTTCCATTCCGGCGCCTGGTTCGGGTCGGCAAGGTTCCGGGGCGACGCCGTGTTCAGGTCGGCAACCTTTGAGCGCGGTGCCTTGTTCGAGGCGGCGGCCTTCCGGGGCGACGCCGTGTTCAGGTCGGTGACCTTCAAAGGCGGCGCCGTGTTCGGCGCGGCCACCTTCCGCAAGGGTGCCCGGTTCGAGTTGGCGACCTTCGAGCGCGGCGTCGCGTTCGAGTCGGCGACCTTCCAGGGCGACGCCCTCTTCGACTCGGCGCGCTTCCGGGACGACGCGCTCTTCGACTCGGTGACCTTTCAGGGCGGCGCCAGGTTCTGGTCGGTGACCTTCCACGCCGGCGTCTGGTTCGGGTCGGCCGCCTTCGAGCACGACGCCGTATTCGGGTCGGCGACCTTCGAGGGCGACGTCCGGTTCGAGTTGGCAACCTTCGGGGGAGACGCCGTATTCGGGTCGGCGACCTTCAAGGAGGGCACCCAGTTCGAGTCGGCGACCTTCCACGGAGACCTCCGGTTCGAGCAGGCGGTCTTCGAGCGGGTGGTCGGTCTCGGCCCCGTGGTGTGCGCGGGGCGGGTGGTGCTGTCGGGGGCCTTGTTCGGCGGCCCGGTGACCCTCTCCTTCGCCGCACGCCGTCTGGACTGTCGGCGGACACGTTGGTCGGCGACGGCCGAGGTGCGTCTGCGCCATGCCACGGTGGACTTCTCGCACGCGGTCTTCGAGTACCCCCTCACAATTGCCGCGGAGGCCCGCCCGTTCGTACGGTCCGACGGACAGCCGGTGGTGGAAAGGGCCTTGGCCGATGCCCCCGATACACCTGATGGGCCCGATGCCGCGGTGCGGGTCGCCTCACTGCGGGGCGTGGACGCCGCGCATCTGGTTCTGGCCGACGTCGATCTGTCGGGGTGCCTGTTCACCGGGACGGTGCATCTGGACCAGTTACGGCTGGAGGGTGCGTGCTCCTTCGACACGGTCCCGCCCCGCACGCTGCCGTGGCGCCCCGCACGGTTCACCCAGCGACGCACACTCGCGGAGGAACATCACTGGCGTGCGAGCCAACCGGCAGCGGACCGGGGCTGGAACGTCGCCGTACTGGGAGCCGGACGCGTGGGGCCCGCCCAACTGGCGCCTGTGTATCGGGCCCTGCGCAAGGCGTTCGAGGACAGCAAGGACGAGCCGGGGGCAGCGGACTTCTACTACGGCGAGATGGAGATGCGCCGCCACGACCCCACCAGCACCACGCGCGCCGAACGCGGGCTCCTGCATGGGTACTGGATGCTGTCCGGCTACGGCCTGCGCGCCTCCCGGGCACTGGGCTGGCTCGCGGCCGCGATGCTCGTCACCATCCTGCTGCTGATGGGGGTCGGGCTCCCGGAGGACTCCCCGAAACACGAAGCGACCGGCACCGTGCCTCCCGGGGGCGGGACCGTGACTTTCGAGATCGACAAGGCGGACCCTCAAAACCCGACGGGCAACAGGTTCACCGGCGATCGCTTCGAGAAGGCCCTGAACGTCACCCTCAACTCGGTGGTGTTCCGTTCCTCCGGCCAGGACCTGACCACAGCGGGCACCTACATAGAGATGGCGTCCCGGGTGACCGAGCCGGTCCTGCTGGGACTGGCGGTCCTGGCCGTCCGCAACCGCGTCAAGCGCTGACCTCAACGTCGTCGAGCCAGCCGGCCAGCTACCAGCTACCAGCTACCAGCTACCAGCTACCAGCTACCAGCTACCAGCTACCAGCACAGCGTCTCGGCCCCTGCTGTCAGGCCGCCGGGTCAGCACGTCGACGCGCTGGAGATCCTCACGCCGTTGATGGTGAGGCCGGGGCTCATCACGGTCGTCGTGTTCGGCTCGACGCAGAGCGAGCCCGCGTTGCTTCGCAGGTAAGCGACGTCATCGTTGCGGGTGTTGAGGACGATGTACCCCTCGCGGGCGGTCACGCCCTGGAATCCGCTGGTGATGACCTGGAACTTGGCGGCGGGGTTTCCGGCGTTGTACGCGGCCCGGTTCACGTAGAAGCAGACGTAGGGGTAGGCGCAGCCGTGCTGAACGGGCTCCGCGTTCGCAGCCGGGGCGCCGGCTACGGCTGCCGCCGCCACCGTGCCGGTGACGACAGCGAGGTTCGCCGCCTTGCGCATGACAGAGTTCATCAGTCCCCCTGGGATTTGGTTCGGGTTCCTCGGTGAGCGGAGTCCACCGCGGGAACCGCGCACGCCCGCGCCAGGCACTGGTCAGGTACCCGAAGACGTCCGCCCTCGTCCGCGGCACCGTGTCCGCGGACGGCAGGATCTCACACAATCAGACAAGTGACCGGCCGTCACCCTGTGAGCCACCGGCCTGAGATGACGCATCGGCATGACACATCCATCGCGACGAAGGAAATCTCACCACGGGTGAATCCTTTTCGGATCTCCTCGCCTCTTGTCTGTGTACCGGCCGAACGGGCCGACAGAACCAGGAGGAACCACCCATGATGGTCACCGGCCTCATCGTGATCGGAGCCCTGCTCGTGGGCGCGTGCAGCCGGCACCTGATACGACGTCGCAGGAGCCGCAGCTGACCCACATCCGCACCCACACCCACACCCCGCACACGAGGGCGCCATCGGGGAGGAGCCATCAGATGAACCAACCCTTGACCTGGCCGGACGAACAGCTGATCAGGGCAGCTCAGGACGGCGACGTCGTATCGCTCACCGCCGTCGTCATGGAGTCGCAGCCCCATGTGCGCAGGTTCGCCCTGTCGCTGTGCTCCTCACCGCAGGACGCGGAGGACGCGGCGCAGGAGGCGCTGATCATCCTGTACCGGAAGATCGGCACACTGCGGGCCACGGGTGCACTGGCCTCCTGGATGTTCCGGATCGTACGGAACGAGTGCCTGCGCCAGATACGTCTGCTCCGCACGCACAACAGCGAGGCCACGGCCGAAGCTGAGACGGCCGCGCGACCGTCCGCCGAGGACGCGGTACTGCGCAGACTGGAGGCGGAACGGATCGCGGCCGCGGTCAGCATCCTCCCCCGTGACCAGCGACAGGTTCTGATCATGCGCGACGTGCAGGGCCTGCCCGGCAGAACCGTCGCCCACGCGCTCGGTCTGAGCAACGCCGCGATGAAGTCACGGCTGCACAGAGCACGCGCGGCACTGCGCGACGCTCTGGCAGTGACAGACCACCCCTGCGACCGACCAGCCAAAGGAATCCCGCACCCGTGAGCGTGATGAAGACTGTGATACCCGCACAGAGTGCGAACGCGCAGACAGCGAGAACCCGAGCCGACGCGCCCGAGAGGGACTACGCCAGCGCTTCCGTCCCCCGCCATCTGGTGCGCGGGGCCGTCGGCTTCGGGCTGATCGCCGGCTCGATCGCCCTCACGACCGTCGTCGGCCCCGTCGCCCTGTTGGTCACCCCACTGGCCCTCATCGCGTTTCGCGGCTGCCCCACTTGCTGGTTGGTCGGCCTGGCACAGACCATCTCCCGCGGTCGCCTGCACCGCCAGTGCGTGGACGGCGTATGCACCCTCACCCAAACACCCACAACGACAAAGGTCACGAACCCGCCGTCAGCTCAAACGTCCCGGCCGGTTCCCGGCCACCGTAACTCGTGATCACCAAAAGCGGTTTCCAGGGCATCGGGGAGTAGGTCCTTCTCCCGGTACCAGTCCACTTGTGCGGTCGGCGTCAGGCAATCTTGGGGCATGACTCGCGCTCCGTCGACGCCGCCCGTCATCGCCTCCGGCTTGCTCGGAGGGTCCCGCCAACCCGTGCTCCCCGCGACCGGGGACTTGCTGCTGCGGCCCTGGGCAGACGGCGACGCACCGGCGTTCCTGTCGGCTTACGGGGATGACGAGATCCGCCGCTGGCACACGCGTCGGCCCTGCTCCGAGGCCCAAGCCCGGGAATGGTTCGAGGCATACCGCCAGGATTGGACAGGCGAGAAGGGCGGACACTGGGCCATCACCCGCGACGGCGACGTAGTCGGGCGACTGGCCCTGCGCGGCCTGGATTTCCACGACGGGACAGCCAACGTGGCGTACTGGGTGCTCCCGGCCGTCCGCGGCGCCGGTGTCGCCTCAAGCGGCCTCAAGGCGCTCACCGTCTGGGCCCTCGACGAAATCGGCTTCCATCGCCTGGAGTTGGACCACTCCACCCGCAATCACGCCTCGTGCCGAGTCGCCGCCGAGTCCGGTTACGTCCTGGAAGGCACCAAACGCAGCGCCGCCGTACATGACGATGGCCGACACGACATGCATCTGCATGCCCGTATCCGAGGTGAATGAGCCTCCCTGGTTCATCACACAGACCCTCCAGACCCGCTACGGCACGGATGCCGTCGCTCAGCACCTCCTGGAAGGTTCGGCCCCGGCCGAGGCTGCCGCCCAGGTCGAGGAAGAGTTCAACAAGCGCCTGTCGCAGCAGCAGTAGGCGCACTCGGGTGGGGGCCGCTCGCGC
>NZ_JBEPBM010000039.1:0-59610 GCF_040299205.1 Streptomyces sp. NPDC000983
TGGTCGCGGCACTCGTTCTGCTTGCGGACACGCTCTATAAGTATTCGCAGGGCCGGGCGTCGCTCTGGGATGTGGCGTTCGCCGCGCTGGAGTGCATACCCGGCGTCAAGGGCATCACCACGCTCGGCCGACTCGCCAAGGGCGCCAAGGAACTGGGCAAGCTGGGCCTCAAGGGCATGGCCAAGGGCCTCGGCAAGGGCCTGCGCCGGGAGGCCGACGACGCCGCCGCGCACGGCAAGCCGCCCAAGGGCCGCTGCAAGAACGGCGACCCGATCGACATGATCTCCGGCGAGATGCTGATGCAGGACACGGACGTCGACCTGCCGGGCCTGCTCCCGCTGGTCCTGCGCCGCACCCACCTCTCCAGCTACCCCTACGGCCGACTCTTCGGCCCCTCCTGGGCCTCCACGCTCGACGAGCGCGTCGAACTGGACGACGAGGGCGCGGTCTTCGCCACCGAGGACGGCATGCTCCTGTTCTACCCGGTGCCGACGCCCGGCGCCTCGGTGCTGCCGCTGGAAGGCCCGCGCCGCCCGCTGGACCTGGACGGGGCGCCCGACGCCCCGCTCCGGGTGACCGACCCGGACAGCGGCGTCACCCGCCACTTCGCGGCGCGCAGGAAGCCGACGGCACCCGACGAGGTCTTCACGCTGACGCTGGCCGCGCTCACCGACCGCAACGGCTTCCGCATCGACATCGACCGTGACCCTTACGGTGTGCCCGTCGCCGTCCGCGACGCGAGCGGACGCCGTTTGGACGTCGACACCGAGGACGGCCGCGTCACCGCGTTCCGGCTGCGCAACCCGGAGGACGGCCCCGAGGGCACGGTTCTCAGGCGCTTCGGCTACGACAGCGCCGGCAACCTCAGCGAGGTCCACAACTCCAGCGGGCTGCCCCGCAGACTCGCCTACGACGCCCGCACCCGGATCACGTCCTGGACCGACCGCAACGGCTACTCGTACCACTTCACCTACGACGCCCTCGACCGCTGCATCGCCGGTCGGGGCGACGACGGCAGCCTCGCCTGCACGGTCGAGTACGCCAGCGAGAACCGCGAGACGCGGTACACGGACGCGCTCGGCAACACCACCACGTACCGCTACAACGAGCTGCACCAGCTCGTCGCGGAGACCGACCCGCTCGGCCACACCACCCACTCCGAGTGGGACCGCTACGGCCGGATGCTCTCCCGCACCGACGAACTCGGCCGCACCACCCGCTTCACCCTCGGCGAGCACGGCGAGCCGCTGCGCATGGACCGGCCGGACGGCACCACCGTCGTGGTGGAGTACGACGCGGAACTCCAGCCCGTGGCCGTGACCAACCCCGACGGCGGACGCTGGCAGTGCGCGTGGGACGAGCGGGGCAACCTGCTCTCCAGCACCGACCCGCTGGGCGCGGTGACCGCGTACACCTACGACGCGCGCGGGCACCGGATCGCGGAGACCGACGCGCTCGGCAACACCGTCCGCTTCGAGACCGACGGGACCGGGCTGCCGGTGCGCGTCGTCGATCCGCGGGGCAGCGCCGCCACCCTGAGCCGGGACGCGTACGGCCGCGTCGTGCGGATCGAGGACCCGGTCGGCGGCACCGTCCGCCAGGGCTGGAGCGTCGAGGGCCTGCCCCTGTGGCGGGAGCGCGCCGACGGCAGCCGCGAGTCCTGGTCCTACGACGCCGAGGGCAACCTCGTCGAGCACACCGCGCCGGGCGGCCTCACCACCACCTTCGAGTACGGCGCCTTCGACCTGCCCAGCGCCCGCACCGACCCCGACGGCACCCGCCACCTCTTCACCCACGACGCCGAGCTGCGCCTCACCGCGGTCACCAATCCGGCCGGTGGGCAGTGGAGTTACCGCTACGACGCCGCGGGCCACCTGACCGGCGAGACCGACTTCAACGACCGCACGGTCAGCTACGCCTACGATCCGACCGGCCGCCAGACCGAGCGCACCAACGGCACCGGCCAGACCGTACGGATCACCCGCGACGCCGCCGGCCGGGCCGTGTCGGCGCTCGCCGACGACGGCACGGTCACCTCCCTGCGCTACGACGCCTCCGGCCGCATGGTCGAGGTCGTGACCCCCGACAGCAGGGTCGGCCACGCCTACGACGCGGTGGGCCGGATCGTCGCCGAGTCGGTGGACGGCCGTACCGTGACCAGCGAGTACGACCTGCTGGGCCGTCGTGTCCGGCGGACGACCCCCTCGGGCGCCGTCTCGCGGTGGTCGTACGACTCGGCCGGACTGCCCAGGGTGCTCGCCACCGCCGCCGGTGAGCTGACCTTCACCCATGACGCGGCCGGCCGGGAGACCGCCCGCGGCCTGGGCGGAGGGGCAACGCTCACCCAGTCCTGGGACTCGGGGCACCGGCTGGTGGAGCAGATCATCAGCGCGGGCGGAGGCGCGGAGGTGCGGCAGGCCCGCAGCTACGCCTACCGCGCCGACGGCCACCTCACCGAGATCACGGACCGCCTCTCCGGCACCCGACGCTTCGACCTCGACCGCGCGGGCCGCGTCACCCGTGTCTCCGCCGACACCTGGACCGAGTCCTACGCCTACGACGACCTCGGCAACCTCACCGCCGCGGCCCACCCGGCCCCGGGCGGCACCGATGCCCAGGGCCCGGCGCGGCACTCCGGCACGAAGGTCACCTCGGCGGGCCGCACCTCCTACGAGCACGACGCCCAGGGCCGGGTGACCCGGGTGATCCGGCGGACCCTGTCCGGACTGCGCCGCGTCTGGACGTACGTCTGGGACGCGGAGGACCGGCTCACCGAGGCCGCGACACCCGACCACGGAGTCTGGCGCTACCGCTACGACGCACTGGGCCGCCGTACCGCCAAGGTGCGCCTCGGCGAGGACGGCTCGGTCGCCGAGGAGATCCACTTCACCTGGGACGCCGCCAACCTCGCGGAGCAGCAGTCGCTCCGGGACGGTGTCGTGGAGACGGACACCTGGGACTGGGAGCCGGGCACGCACCGGGCGGCGGCACAGACGCGCAGCAGTTGGCGGACCGCGGACCCCTCGGTGGTCGAGCGCGAGTTCTACGCCATCGTGACGGACCTGGCCGGCACGCCCAGCGAACTCGTCGGCGAGGACGGGGAGATCGCCTGGCGGTCGGCGACCAGCCTGTGGGGCCGCCCGCTGCGCGGCGACGACGGCCTGTGCCCGCTGTCCTTCCCGGGCCAGTACCGCGACCCGGAGACGGGTCTGCACTACAACCTGTCCCGCTACTACGACCCCGACACCGCGACCTATCTCTCCCCGGACCCCCTCGGCCTCGACCCCGCCCCCAACCACCACCGCTACGTCGACAATCCGCTGCGCTGGAGCGACCCGCTCGGCCTCGAGGGCGACGAGCCGGTGCGCATCTACGACGACTCGACGTACGACAAGCACGGCTCGGGCTCCAGCTCCTCCGCCAAGGGCGAGATCGGCCGCGCCCCGTCGAACGGCCAGGCGGCACTGGACCGGTCCCTGCCGCTGGGCGACCCGGACAACCCGGCCAAGTTCCGTCGCGTCGGCGTGGACCACGTGAACAACGAGATCGTCGTGCTCGACCGGCACGAGTACGTCACCGACAAGAACGGCAAGATCGTCAAGGAGATCTACCATGGCCACGTGCAGGCCTCGTACCCGTCCAACAGCGTCAAGGAGAACGACCTGACCAGGCTGGTACGGGCCAAGATGATCAACAACAAGAAGAAGCAGAAGGTGCTCCCGCCGCCGTGCGATGACTGACGGGCGCAGAAGGGAAGTTGGGTGATGGCGGCCGAGTGGGACTGGGCGACCGGTGAGGGTCTGATGCGCATCGACGACCCCGCCGACTGGGATGCGGCGTACGAGCGCGGTGAGAACGGTCTGGGTACGGCGGTCATCGGGCTGGCCTTCAACTGCTCGCTGGCCGAGGCCTCGCCGCGCATTCTGAAGGCGATGCGGTTGACGGACCCCGGCCAGCGGGGCTTCGCCTTCACCGCGGCGGGCACCGCGGCCCGGCTCAACAACGCCCTGACCCCGGAGCTGTACGCGGCCCTGCGCGCGGAGGGGCGCCGGGGTTTCGCCGAAACCGCCATCGACGACACCCTGACGTTCGTCCCGTACCGGGATCTTCCCCCGTGGTTCAAATGGCAGACGTACGCGTCACGGGTGCGGGCCAAACTGGACTCCTGGCGTCTGACCCTCACGTATGCGGCGGAGGACGCCTGGAAGGCCGTACGCCGCCGCCGGTAGGGGATCAGGTGTGAGGTTCTCGACATGACGGAGAGAGGGCTCGCCTACGACGTGTTCGCGCCGTTGTGGGGCATCTCGGAACTGGCCGCGGTGTCCGCGGCGGGCGCGCGGTCCCTCGAAGACGTCTCACTCACGGACTTCGTGCGGACCCGTCGGGCCGAACTGGACGGCGTTCTCGAAGCGGTCCGGCTGATCGGCGGCTTCTCCGCCGACACCATGGCCGTCTTCGAGCGGCAGGGAGGGTGGAACTCGGACGGCGAGGTGACGCCCGAGTCCCTGATGCTGTACTCGGGTTGCATCGAGGCCTACCCGCCGGACACCGACGACCCCGCCGTCCTGCGGCGCATGCTGCGCATGGGCGCCGACCTCCAGTCGACCGCTCTCATGGACGCGTTGGTGGGAGTCGCCACGGTGCGGGGCCCCGGTCCGGCGAAGGCGCCGGTCCTGATCGTCGAAGCCGTGCGCGAGGCGGGCGAGCTGCTGGGCGCCGACGGCGGTCAACTGGCCCGGGACGCCTTCCGGATGTGGCGGGTCGCCCACCTCCCGAGCGCCCTGCGCCCGGACGCCCCGACCCCACCGGAGGCGAGGGAACGCGTCAGGGCCTACGCCCATGCCCTGGAGGAACTCCTCGAAGGTGCCTGACCACGAAGGCCAACGGATTCAGCCGCGCGGAGGGGAGCCCGCTCCATGGAATTCAGGTTCGCAGTGGCCGAGAACGAACTGCCGCCACCCAGTGGGTTCGACCTGGGGCACATCGACGTCCACGGCAGCGAGAACGATGCCACTTCGCGAGGCCGAACTCCGGATCAGTCGATGATGATCTACCTGTCCTTGACGCTGTTGCTGGACGGACTGAGACGTTTCCTCACCGGGCGGAAACCTGCGTATGAGTCCGCCGCGGTCGATTCTTCCTTCTCCTTGACGTTCACCCGAGTCGGCGGTGATCAGATCGATGTCAGCTACAGGGGCGTCGTCCTGGAGCGGTCGACGGCGAGGGAGCTTGCTGACGCTGTCTTCGAGTCGGCCCAGAGCTTCGCCCGCATGAGCCTGCCTGCCCTTCCGCCCGATGACGCCGGTCGAGAGGATCTCGAGTCCTCACTGGGCGAGTTCGCGAGGTTCCTTGAACGTGAGCAGCGTTGGTCCGCGCAGACCGACCGTGTCCTGAGTGAGGCCGGCTGGTATCCGGGTCGCGCTGTGTCGACCGTGCGGTGGGAGAACGCGCTGCGGGAGCGGGGAGGCTTCGAGATCCACGAAGCGGCGCGTGGCTTCCTGCGCGAATTCGGTGGGCTGGTGAGCGCCGAGCGGGGTCCGGGGAAGACGATGGCCCGCATGGGCTTCCGTCTCGACCCGGCCGTCGCGGAGAGGGAGGACGAGATCTTCGAGGCTCTGAGCGAAGAGGCCGGAGTCGCGCTCTACCCGATCGGGGAGGCGGACCGCGGCAACCAGTACCTGGCGATGGCTCCGAACGGCGCGGTGTACGTGGGCATGGACAGCGTCACCCTCCTGGCGCGGACCGCCGACGAGGCACTGGAGAAGCTGGCCGAGGGCGTTCGGTAGGGCGCCTGCACCCGGCACCGGCGCGTCTCAGTGTTCGGCCTCGGCCTTCAGGCTTCCGACCAGGGCCGTGAACGCCTCGGTGGGGAAGGAGAGGGGTGCGCGGGAGGGGTCCTTGGAGTCGCGGACGGCGATTCGGGGGTGGAGGTGGGCTATCTCCACGCAGGCGTTGCCCTCTCCGCCGCCGGAGTAGGAGGACTTCCGCCATATGGCCGGGGGGATCATTCGGCTACAGCTCCTTCGACAGCCGGTGGATGAAGTCGCGCGAACGCTCAGGAACGAGTGACGCGGCCTCCAGCCTATGGAAGAGGCGTCGATGGCGGCCCAGTTGGGCTTCGGCGTCGAGGAACGCCGTGCCGCTCGGGTCGTCGCGAACCGCGGTGTCCAGTTGGACGACGGGACCGCCCACGTACACCATGGCGGCCGCCGGCCCGGCGGAGCCTTCGCTCTCGAAGGGGACGACCCGCACGGTGACGTTGTCGTGCTCGGAGAGTTCCAGGACCTGCGCGAGCTGAGCCCTCGCCGCCGTGCGGTCCCGGACCTTGATCCGCAGTGCCGCTTCGTGAACCACGGCGGTGTACGGGATGGGCTCGGGGCCCTCGATGACGGCCCGGCGACCCATTCGGTGCTGCACCCAGTGCTCCAGCTCCTCCGCCGGGAACTCCGGGTTCACGAAGGAGAAGAGCGCACGCGCGTACTCCTCGGTCTGGAGCAAGCCGGGTACGTGGACGAACTCCACGTCCCAGCGGTACGTGGCGTGATGCTCCAGCTCGGAGAGATCCAGGAACGATGTGGGCAGCAGACCCCGGTACTCCTCCCACCATCCCCGGGGCCGATCGGTCGCCATGGCGACCAGGGCGCCGATCAACTCGGCATCGTCGCAGGCGTAGTGAGCGGCGAGCCGTCGTACCCGTGACTCGCTCACGCCCGCGGTGCCCGATTCGATCTGGCTCATCTGTACGGAGTCGGCCCCCAGCAGCGCCGCGGCCTCCCGCGCCTTCAGCCCCGAAGCCTCACGCAGTTTGCGCAGCTCCGCGCCCAACCGGGCCTGGCGGGCGGTGGGCTGCAAACGACGCGGCATGGGTGACCCCTCGTCTTCAACTGCCGACGGACAGTGACACGTTCGAGCGCAAGATTACGGCAGCGACTTGCGGCGTCCTAAATTTTAGACCTACCTTCAGTGACGCGACGCACACGCTGCGGAACCCCGGGACCCCGGAAGCGCACCGCCCCGTCCTGCCATGACGGCCGCGGCAATGCCACCGCCCGCCACCTCCGCCGCCGTACCCAACCCCCCACCACCCGGCAGGAGTTCACCCATGCCCACAGCGGAAGCCGAACCCTGGGAGTACACCCTGTACATCCCGCACGACATCAGAGCCGTCACCGTCTCCCGCCGCACCCTCCGCCTGATCCTGACCATGCACGGCCTGATCCGCCTCGTCGACACGGCCGAGCTGATCGCGACGGAGCTGGTCGCCAACTCCGTACGCCACACGGCCGGGCCCGCCGCGCTGCGGGTGCGCTGGTCGGCCGGCGTCCTGCGGATCGGCGCGTGGGACGCGGACCCCGAGCCGCCCGACCCCCCGCAGACGTGGACGCGGTGGGAGGAGGCCGAGGAGGGCCGGGGCCTGGCCCTGGTGCGGGCCTGCGCCGACGTATGGGGCTGGCACCCGCTGGCCAGAAACGGAAACCGGGGCAAGTACGTGTGGTGTGACCTCGTCGCGGCGTAGCTCGTTGATCACATCGGATGGAAAGGAAGGCGGATGGTCGGCTCGTCGCACGAAGGTCTCCACCGGATCTGTCAGAAGGACCCGGCGGGGTTCACCCGCACCCTTCAGAAGGTGCTGCGCATTCCGATTCCCGAACCGCGTGACTTCGCGGTGCTCAACGCCGATCTGACGGAGATCGAACCGGTCGAACGGCGCGTGGACACCCTGTTACGGGCGGAGACGGACGAGGGGTCCTATCTGCTGGTCGTCGAGTCCCAGGGGAAGCAGGACGACTGCAAGCGCAGCAGCTGGGCCTACTACCTCAGCTTGGAGACCACGGACCCCCGACAGTGCGGGGATGCTCGCTCAGTTCGTCGAGTCGTGCCTGGTCGATGCCCAGGCCATGCAGATCTGGAAGGAGCTGATGATGCCGGTCAACTACTTCTTCCGGCACGAGGTCGCCGAGAAGGTCCGGGCGGAGGCTCGGGAAGAGGGCCGGGAAGAGGGCTGGGAGGAAGGTGTCGAGGCGGAGCGTGCCGCCATGGTGCTCCGGATCCTCGACTGGCGCGGTGTTCCGGTGCCGGATTCCGTCCGGGAGCGGGTGTCGGACTGCTCGGACCTGGAGCAACTGGGCGTCTGGGCGCAGCGGGCCGTACACGCCACCGCGGCTGAGGATCTCTTCGTCGAGGGGCCGAGCGGCGGTTGAGGCCGCGGCGGGTGATTGTGCGGGAAGTGTGAGGGCCCGGGGGCGGCGGCTTCCCGGGCAACTCCGGGCATTCGGGGCGATGGTGGCGCTTTCGTGGCGCGCTCGCCGGGTCCGTTGTGCGCGGGCCTTCGACGGTCACCCGTACAGTCCATAAGATCTCCGTACACCCGAGGGTGTACTACGCCCGCCACCGGCCCCAACCCGCCGGACTCGACCCCAGGACACCTCCCATGCCGCGACGTTCCAGCTCGTCGGGAAGCCCGACGGGAAGCCCGACCACCCCGCGGAACCGGACCCCGCAGCCCGTGCGGGTGCGGCGGCGTACGTTCGGGGACTTCGTCAAGGCGTTCCTCGCGTTCGTCGCGCTGCTGGTGCTGGTCGTCGGTGTGCCGGCGGCGCTCGCCACCCAGCTCGGCTGGCCGGTGCCCACCACCTGGGACCCGGGGGAGTGGCTGCGCCAGGAGCTGAGTGTCGGTACCTTCCTCGACATCCTGACCTTCTTCGTCTGGCTGGCCTGGGCGCAGTTCACCGCCTGTGTGATCGTCGAGATGAAGGCCGCCGTGTCGGGCGTCGGCGTCCCGGGACGGGTCCCGGGGTCCGGGCCGAGCCAGTTGCTCGCCCGGCAACTCGTCGCCGCGCTGCTGCTGGTCGGGGCGACCGCGGCCAGCCTCACCCCGGGGCTCGCGCAGTTCGGGCAGGGCCTGGAGGGCAACCAGCGCGGTACCGTCGCCGCCGCCCAGCAGACCCCCGGCGGCGGGCTCTTCGCCCAGCAGCAGGAGCGGTCCGCGGCCTCCGCTGCGGCCGTCGCCGAGCAGGCGGCGCAGGCCGAGGCGAGCGCCGCGGCCGGCGCGGGCGCCAGTACGGCCAGGGACGGCGACACGAAGTACTACCGGATCCAGCCGCCGGAGGGCCGCCACCACGACTCGCTGTGGGAGATAGCCGAACGGCACCTCGGCGACGGCCGCCGGTACAAGGAGATCTACCAGCTCAACAAGGACCGCGTGCAGCCCGACGGTTCGCGGTTGTCGGAGGCCAGCCTCATCCGGCCCGGCTGGATCATGGAGATGCCGGGTGACGCCCGCGGCGGCGACCTGGTCGAGATGCCCGACGAGTCCCCCGAGGTCTCGCCCGAGGTCCAGCAGCAGATCCACGACTACGCCAAGACCGGCGACCACGCCCAGGGCGGCGGCGAGGGCGCCGACGGCGGGTCCGTCCCGGCACAGCGGCCCGCCCCCGAGCCCGCCCCCGACCAGCGGGGCGACGGACAGGACCGGCAGGCCGGGCACCGGCAGCAGACGCCCGCCGCCACCCCCGCCACCGAGTCCTCCGACAGTGCCTTCGGCCTGCCCGAGGCGCTCCTCACCGCCCCCCTCCTCGCCGCCGGCCTCCTCGGCGCCCTCGGCCGCCGTCGCCGGCAGGCCCTGTGGCAGTCGGCGCTCGGTTCCGTCGGCGGCCGGCGCGGCATGGAGCCGCCCACCCCGACCGGCGACGCCGCCGACGTCCAGGACGCCCTCCTGGTCGGCGCCGACCCCGAGGGCGTACGCCTGCTGGACCGTTCCCTGCGCGGGCTCGCCGCGTCCCTCGCGCAGGAGTCCCGCGCGCTGCCCACCGTCTACGCGGCCTGGCTCAGCAACGGCGACCTGCACCTCCAGCTCGCCCAGCCCGCCGGGAAGCCGCCCACGCCCTGGCAGCTCGGGCAGGACCAGACGTTCTGGATGCTGGCCCGCGCCGACGCCGAGGCGTACGAGGACGTCGACACCGCCGCCCCCTACCCCGGCCTGGTCTGCCTCGGCACCATGGACGACTCGCGGCTGCTGCTGAACCTGGAGTCCGTGCCCGGCATCGTCTCCCTCGCCGGCCGCGAGGCCGACCGGGCGGCCGTGTTCGCCTCGGTCGCCGCCGAACTGGCCACCAACGGCTGGTCGGACCGGATGACCATCACCCTCGTCGGGTTCGGGCAGGACCTCACCCCCCTCGCCCCGAACCGGCTGCGCCACCTCGACGGCATCGACGACCTGATCGAGACCATGGAGGCCGAGACCCGGCAGCGGCGCGGCGCGCTCGGCGCGGCCGGCCAGGACTCCGTGCTCACCGGACGCACCGGGCCCGCCCAGCACACCCGCTGGGCCCCGCACCTCGTCCTGCTCGCCGCCGAACCCTCCGCCGACGACGCCGTCAAACTCGCCGAACTCGCCTCCGACGCCAGCCGCCTCGGCATCGGATACCTCGTCGGCACCGAGACCGGCGACCTGCCGGGCGCCGCCTGGGAGATGGAGATCACCGGCGAGGGCAAGCTGCTCGCCCCGCTGCTCGGCCTGGAGCTGGAGGCGCAGTCGCTGCCGGCCGCCCAGCAGCGGGCCGTGGTCGAACTGTTCGTGCAGGCCGACCCGGACGGCGGCCCGGACGGCGGCCCCGTCAACACCCCGCCGTTCCTCGTCGACGTCAGCGAGCAGGGGCGGCCCGCGGTCTACGCCCGCCTCGTCGGCCCGTACGAGATCATCGGCCTCGACACCCCGGACGGCGAGCGCAGCGCCCTGCTCCACGAGGCGCTCGCGCTGCTGCTCCTGCACCGCGAGGGCGTGCACCCGCGGGTGCTGTCCTCCGCGCTGTGGCCGCGCGGGGTCACCGAGGACGTACGCGACGCGCTGCTGGAGCGGCTCGGCGCCTGGCTGGGCACCGACCCGGACGGCGGCGAGCGGCTGCGCACCGACTCCACCGGACGGCTCACCCTCGCCCGGTCCGTGGTCTCCGACCTCGACGTGCTGCGGTCGCTGTACCACGAGGCCACCCAGGGCCGGGGCGTCGGCAGCCGCGCGGTGCGCGGGCGGCTGCTCACCGACGCGCTGGTGCTGGTGCGCGGACCCCTGCTCGCCGACCGGGCCGAGGGCCGCTACCGCTGGCTCACCCACGAGATCGTCGACGCCCAACTGCCGCTGCTCGTCGCGGACATCGGGCTCGCGCTGTCCGCGTTCCACCTGGAGAAGGACCGCGCGGAGAAGGCCATCGAGGCCCTCACCGCGGCCCTGAACTCCGCGCCCGACGACGAGCGCCTGTGGCACGAGCTGCTGCGCGCCACCCACTCCACCGGCGACGCCGCCCGCCTCCGGGCGCTCGCCGCCGACCTCGTCGTACGCAGCGGGGCCCGCGGTCTGCCGCCCCGCACGGAGGCGCTGCTCGACGAGCTGCTGCCGGCCTGGCGCTCCGACGCCACCGCCGCGGGATGACCGACCTCGCCCTGGTGCTCGCCGCCGCGCTGTGGGGTGCGGCGGCGGGCGCGTTCCTGCCCCGGGCCGCCTACCGCTTCTCCGCCCCGGCGGGCGAGCCCTGGCGGGACGGCTGCCCGCAGGGGCATCCGGTGCCCGGCTGGCTCGGCCGCGCGCACTGCGCGCGGTGCGGTACGGCGTACGGCCCCGGAGTCCTCCCTCTCTCCCTCGCGACCGCGCTGGTCTGCGCCGCCCTCGCCGCGGCCACCGGCACCCGCCCCGAGCTGGGTGTCTGGCTGCTGCTCGGGCCGGTCGGGGTGCTGCTCGCGGTCGTCGACTTCCGGGTGCAGCGGCTGCCGGACGCCCTGACCCTGCCGCTCGCCGCCGCCGCGCTCGTCCTGCTCGGCGTGGTCGCCCTGCTCCCCGAGCACGCGGGCGCGTGGCCGACCGCCCTCTACGGCGCCCTCGCGCTCGGCGGCGGCTACCTCGTCCTCTTCCTGATCAACCCCGCCGGAATGGGCTTCGGCGACGTCAAGCTCGCCCTCGGCACGGGCGCGGCCCTCGGCTGGTACGGCTGGTCGACGCTGATGCTCGGCACCTTCGCCGGGTTCCTGCTCGGCGCGCTGTACGGGGGCGCGCTGGTCGTCGTACGGCGGGCGGGGCGCAGGACGGCGATCCCGTTCGGCCCGTTCCTGATCACCGGCGCCTTCCTGGGACTGCTCGCGGGGGCGTACGCGGCGTGAGGGCGGGGCCGGGGCGGTCTCGGCCGGTCCCACGGCGGGGGCCGTACGGTTCGCGGCGGGGCCGGTACGGCCTGACGTCCGGCGTTCACAGCCGCTGGCGTAGGCTGGCTTGGTCCGTCCACAACCCTTGACGAAAGGGACGCCCCCGGTGACCGAGAAGGCCGACCTCCAGTCTGTGCTCGACCGTGCCGCAGAGGGCGGGCGGATCACCCCAGAGGAGGCGCTCGACCTCTACCGCGACGCCCCGCTGCACGCGCTCGGCGCCGCCGCCGACGCCGTACGCCGCCGCCGGTACGCGGGTACCGAGCACATCGCGACGTACATCATCGAGCGCAACATCAACTACACGAACGTCTGCGTGACGGCGTGCAAGTTCTGCGCCTTCTACGCGGCCCCCAAGGACAAGACCAAGGGCTGGACCCGCGACCTCGACGACATCCTGCGCCGGTGCGCGGAGACCGTCGAACTCGGCGGTACCCAGATCATGTTCCAGGGCGGCCACCACCCGGACTACGGCGTCGAGTACTACGAGCACCACTTCTCCGCCATCAAGAAGGCCTTCCCCCAACTGGTCATCCACTCGCTGGGCGCCTCCGAGGTCGAGCACATGGCCCGGATCTCCAAGGTGTCGGTCGAGGAGGCGATCCAGCGCATCCACACCGCCGGCCTCGACTCCTTCGCCGGCGCCGGTGCCGAGCTGCTCCCGGCCCGGCCCCGCAAGGCGATCGCCCCGCTGAAGGAGTCCGGCGAGCGCTGGCTGGAGATCATGGAGATCGCCCACGGGCTGGGCGTCGAGTCCACCTCCACGATGCTGATGGGCACCGGCGAGACCAACGCCGAGCGCATCGAGCACCTGCGGATGATCCGCGACGTACAGGACCGCACGGGCGGCTTCCGCGCCTTCATCCCGTACACCTACCAGCCCGAGAACAACCACCTGAAGGGCCGCACGCAGGCCACGCTCTTCGAGTACCTGCGGATGATCGCCGTCGCCCGGCTCTTCATGGACAACATCGCCCACATCCAGGGCTCCTGGCTGACCACCGGCAAGGAGGTCGGCCAGCTCTCCCTGCACTACGGCGCGGACGACCTCGGCTCGATCATGCTGGAGGAGAACGTCGTCTCCAGCGCGGGTGCCAAGCACCGCTCCAACCGGCTGGAGATCATCGACCTCATCCGCAAGGCGGGGCGCGTGCCGGCGCAGCGGGCGACCACGTACGAGCACCTCGTGGTCCACGACGACCCGGCGAACGACCCCGTAGACGAGCGGGTCATGTCCCACATCTCCTCGACGGCGATCGAGGGCGGCACCGCCCACCCCGAGTTGAAGCTGCTCGCCTCCAACTAGCGCCGGGCGCCCATCAGATGCTGACCATCCACGCCGCGGACCAGGTCCGGTACACCTGGGACGCGGAGCCGATCGAGGACGGTGCCGTCGCCGTCGAGGGCAACCGGGTCGCCGCCGTCGGACCGCTGGCGGAGCTGACCGAACGCTTCCCGGGCGCCCGTGTACGGCGGTGGCCCGGGGTGCTCGGCCCGGCGCACGTCCACGGCGGGCCGCTGCCCGAGGCGCCGAGTCCGCGCGAGCGCGTGCACGAGGTGCTCAAGCGGGGCGCGGTCGCCGTCCTCGCCGAGCACGCCGGCACGCCCGAACTCCGTGCCGCGGCCCAGCGGAACGACGTCGCCGTACTGCCGGGGCCGCGCCCTGTCGCCATCGTCGACCTGGGCCGCGCCGACCTCGCCGTCTTCGACTCGGCCGGCGCCTGCATCGCCACCGTGTGCGCGGGGCGACTGGTGCACCGGCGCCGCTAGTTCCCGCACGGGGCTCAGCCGGCCGAGAACGCCTCCGCGAACGCCCCCGCGCTCTGCTCCACCCCGCTGCAGTCGTTCTGCGCGTCGTCCTCCCCGGCGCTGCCCGCCTCGCACTCCTGGTCGCGGAAGGTCGACCACATCGACACCCAGGCGATGCCCTTCTCCTGAGCGAACCGCCGTACCTGCGCCGCGTCCTGGAGGGTGAACGTCTCCCCGGCCACGTCGTTCACGCCGATCATCGAGGTGAGCGCCATGCCACGCCAGGCCGCCGCCGAGGACGTGCCGAAGACGTCCCGCAACTGCGTGTGCGCGGCCCGCGCGGCCGTGAGGGCGTACCCGCCCATGTCACCGTCGTAGGACTCGCCGTAGTTCATGGTCATCAGGTTCACCGTGGAGACCTGGACGCCGTGGTCGTTGGCGGAGTCGAGCAGCGCGATGCCGTCGTCGTCGAGTCCGGACGGCATCACGGGGAGCGTGAAGGAGACGGTGAGGTCCTCGCGCTCCTGCTGGAGCAGGGCTATCGCCTGTGAACGCAGGTCCACCGAGGCGGAGTCGGACAGTTCGTCGCCCTCGATGTCGAAGTCGGCCCGGGTGGCGCCGGCCGCGTCCAGCGCCTCGCCGTACGCCTCGGCCAGGTCGGCGGCGCTGTCGCAGTGCGTGGCGAGTTCGTCCCCGGAGGCGCCGCCGAAGGAGACCCGGACCGAGCCGCCGGTCGCCGTCAGCTTCGCGATCCGGTCCGCCACGGTCGAGTCGTCGACCCCGTACACCCCGCTCCAGCTCGGAGCGCAGTCGGTGCCGTCCGCGATCGCGAAGGCGAGGTTGTAGGTGGTGGGGGAGCCGGCGCTGTCGTTGGCGGAGGAGGTGAGGGCGCTGACGTAGGGGGCGTAGGCGGTGGTGGCGGCGGGCGCCTCGGAGGTGGGCGGTGTGTCCGCCCCGGAGGAGGACGTCGTCTCCGCCGAACAGCCACTGGTTGCCAGGGCAAACAGCAGGACGAGCCCGGCCGTCGGCTTCAGGAAACTCCGCATCGGGTGCTCACCAGCTCTCGTGTTTTCTGTCTCAAGTCCGAAACCGAATGACGTTCCAGGGCTGGAAATGTCTCACACCGGCCTGGGCCCACCCCGTGTTTTGGCGGAACAGGGGGCGAATCTCTCAGAGAAGGGACAGGTCAAGACGTTTCTCATGGGTGCCTCACATGGATTCCGACACCTTGGGCACATAAAGCCTCCCTAATATCCGGGGAATGCATTCCGAGCCTGCCGTCGAAAGCCGCGCCACCGCGCGCGGTCGCCGCCGCAAACGCGGCAACGGGTCCGTCGAGGGGCCCGTGTTCGTTGACAACTCCGGACGCCGTTCGAAGGTGCTGCGCCGTATCGGCGTCCTCGTCGGCGTCGGCTGTGTCGGGTACGCGGTCGTGCTGGGCATGGCCTTCATGGGCATCGGCACCTCGATCGACCCGGCCGAGCTGCTGCCCTTCGGCAACAGCGCCCAGGGCGGCGGCCCGGGCGGCGGCGGCCCCGGCGCCCAGCCGCAGGGCGGCATCGGCGGCGAGGCCCCGCCCAGCGGCGCGCCGTCGGCCCCGCCGTCCGGCGCCGCCGCACCCACCGCCTCCGCCCCCACCGCCAACTGACCCTGGACGCAGCCACTCCCATGACTACGACGACGCCCTCACGCGGCCGCCGGCGCGCCCCCACCCGGATGGAACGGGTGGCCGGCCGGGCCGCGGCGCTGCAGAAACCGCGGGTCATCCTCGCCCTGCTGCTCCTGCTCGCGCTGACCAGCATCATGCTGCTCGACGGCTATCTGCGCGCCGAGGTCGGCGGCGACCAGCGCGTACGCACCGGGGCCAGCGCGAGCGACGTACCGGACGACGTCCTCGACGGCGGCCCGATCCTCACCTTCCAGGGCGGACAGGCCACCACGGTCTCGGTGCCGGACAAGACCATCGCGCTGACCTTCGACGACGGCCCGAACCCCACCTGGACCCCGCAGGTCCTGGAGATCCTGGAGGAGTACGACGTCCCGGGGACCTTCTTCGTGGTCGGCTCGATGGTCTCCCGCTACCCCGGGATCGTGCGGGACCTGGTCGAACAGGGCAACGAGGTCGGCATCCACACCTTCACCCACGTCGACCTGTCGTACCAGAGCGAGGCCCGGGTCACCCGGGAGATGACCCAGACCCAGCTCGCGCTGGCGGGCGCGGCCGGCATCACGACGACCCTGTTCCGGGCGCCGTACTCCTCGAAGACGGACGCCATCGACAACTACAGCTGGCCCGTCTACCAGGAGCTCGGCGAGGACGGCTACACCAGCGTCTTCGTCGACACCGACAGCGACGACTGGAAGCGGCCGGGCGTCTCGAAGATCGTCAAGTGGGCGACGCCGAGCGACGGCGAGGGCGCCTCGGTGCTCTTCCACGACGCGGGCGGCGAGCGGTCGCAGACGATCGCGGCGCTGCCGAAGTACATCGAGAAGATGAAGGCGAAGGGCTACACCTTCACCACGATCAGCGGGGTCATGCAGGAGCAGGGGCCGTCCGGCGGTTCGGCGGGCGCGGGCGGTGCGGGCGATGCCGGTGCGGCGGGTGGCGCCGCGGGTGGTGCCGCTGCCCCCGGTGCTTCCGCCGCGCCAGGCGCCGCCGGTTCCGGTGCTGCGGCTTCCGGTGCCGCGGCTTCCGGGCTTCAGGGTGCCCACCGTGAGGCCACCGGCGCGACCCTGTACGAGGGCAAGGCGCTCATCGCGGCCGTGGCGGTCGCCGAGTGGACCGTGCCCGCGCTCTCCGTCGGGCTCATGGTCGTCGGGGTGGCGGTGATGGGCCGGTTCGGCATGATGCTGCTCCTCGCCCGCCGCCACCACCGCCTGCGCAACAAACGCAGATTCAGCTGGGGCCCGCCGGTCACCGAACCGGTCAGCGTGATCGTCCCGGCCTACAACGAGAAGGAGTGCATCGCCAACACCCTTCAGTCACTGGCCCGGAGCACGCACCCCATCGAGGTCATCGTCGTCGACGACGGCTCCACCGACGGCACCTCCGAACTGGCCCGCGCCGCCGCCGAGGAACTCGGCATGCGCAACGTCCGCGTCATCCGCCAGGAGAACGCCGGAAAGCCCGCCGCCCTCAACAACGGTGTGCGCAGCGCCAGTCACGCCATCGTCGTGATGATGGACGGCGACACCGTCTTCGAGCCGGACACCGTACGGCAGTTGGTGCAGCCCTTCGCCGACCCGGAGGTCGGCGCGGTCGCGGGCAACGCCAAGGTCGGCAACCGCAACACGGTCATCGGCGCCTGGCAGCACATCGAGTACGTGATGGGCTTCAACCTCGACCGGCGCATGTACGACCTGCTGCGCTGCATGCCCACCATCCCGGGCGCGATCGGCGCGTTCCGCCGGGACGCGGTGCTGGAGGTCGGCGGGATGAGCGAGGACACCCTCGCCGAGGACACCGACATCACCATCGCCCTGCACCGCGCGGGATGGCGGGTCGTCTACCAGGAGCACGCGCGCGCCTGGACCGAGGCGCCGGCCTCGCTCAAGCAGCTGTGGTCGCAGCGCTACCGCTGGTCCTACGGCACCATGCAGGCGCTGTGGAAGCACCGCAAGTCCCTGACGGACAAGGGCCCTTCGGGGCGCTTCGGCCGGGTCGGGATGCCGCTCGTCGTCGTCTTCCAGATCGTCACGCCGGTCTTCGCCCCGCTGATCGACGTGTTCACCCTCTACTCGATGATCTTCGTGGACTTCCGTGCGGCCCTGCTGGCCTGGTGCGCGGTGCTGGCCCTCCAACTGGTCTGCGCGGCCTACGCCTTCCGCCTGGACCGGGAGAAGTACCGGTACCTGCTGATGATGCCGCTCCAGCAACTGGCCTATCGGCAGATGATGTACCTCGTCCTCATCCACTCCTCCATCACCGCCCTGACCGGCGGCCGACTGCGCTGGCAGAAGCTGAAGCGCACCGGCGAGGTCGGCACGCCGACGGGGGTGGGCTGAGGTGGGCTCCCACCGCCGCGGGGGAGCGGCGGCCGCCGTACCGGCACCGCCCGCGCCACGGCCTTCGTCGCCCCCGTCGGTGCCGGGCCGGGACCGCTACTTCGACACCCTGCGGGCCGTCGCCCTGGTCCGGGTCGTGACGTACCACACCTTCGGGTGGGCCTGGGCCGGACTGGTCTTCCCCTCCATGGGCATCATGTTCGGCCTGGCCGGCACCCTGATGGCCAAGTCCCTGGAGCGGCCCGCGCTCAAGGTGGTCCGCGGCCGGCTGCGCCGACTGCTGCCGCCGTTCTGGTTCTGGGGCCTGTTCGTCGTGGTCGCGATGCTGGTCCACGGCTGGATGCCGGGCCGGGAGATCGTCTACTGGATCGTCCCGCTCGGCGATCCGCCGGGCGACGAGTGGGGCGTCCAGGCGTACGAGATCATCTGGTACCTGCGGACGTACCTGTGGTTCGTGCTGCTGTCCCCGCTGCTGCTGAAGGTGTTCCGGCTCGCCCCGGTCCCCGTACTGCTGGCCTCGCTCGCCCCGGTCGTACTGCTCCAGTTCCTCGGGTCGGCGCCGGACGGCCGCCTCGGCAGCGCCCTGTGGGACCTGTCGACGTACCTCTTCTGCTGGATCCTCGGCTTCGCCCACCGCGACGGGCTGCTCCGGCGGGCGAGACCGGCCGCGGTGATCGTGCTCTCGCTGGCCGCCCTCGGCTACGGCGCCTGGTACGCCCTCGCGCACCAGGGGGAGTACGGCACCTACGACCTCGACGACATCCCGCTCGCGCAGGCCTTCTGGTCCGCGGGGTTCGTGACGCTGCTGATGTGGGCCAAGGAACGCCTCCGGATCGACTTCGCGGGGCTGGGCCGGTTCCCGCGCCTGGACCGGCTGGTGACGGTCTTCAACGCCCGTGCCGTCACGATCTACCTCTGGCACGAGATCGCCCTCATCCTCGCCGTCCCGCTGATCGACCAGTTCTGGAAGGTGCCCGCCTTCGAGGCGCACCTGCCGCTGGAGAGCCAGTGGTTCATGTTCGGCGTCGGCTGGGTGCTGATCGCGGGGTTCGTCCTGCTGTGCGGCTGGGTGGAGGACGTCGCGGCCCGGAAGAGGCCGCGCCTCCTTCCGTGAGGCGGTCGGGGGTGCGGGGGCGGGCCGTCGGCCCGGCCTGCGGGGGCGGCTGCAAGAATGGGTTGCGTGACCCGCGCTTCCCTGAACAAGCAGCCGCACGAAGTCGCCTCGATGTTCGACGACGTCGCGGAACGGTACGACCTGACCAACGACGTGCTGTCGCTCGGCCAGGACCGGGTGTGGCGCAAGGAGGTCGCCAGAGCGGTCGACGCCCGCCCCGCGCAGCGCGTCCTGGACCTGGCCGCCGGTACGGCGACGTCCTCCCTGCCCTTCGCCCGCACCGGCGCCTACGTCGTCCCCTGCGACTTCTCCCTCGGCATGCTCCGGGTCGGCAAGCGCAAGCACCCCTGGCTGCCGCTCACCGCGGGCGACGCGACCCGGCTGCCGTTCCGGGACGACACCTTCGACGCCGTCACGATCTCCTTCGGGCTGCGCAACGTCCAGGACACCGACGCCGCGCTGCGCGAGATGTACCGGGTGACCAGGCCCGGCGGCCGGGTGGTCATCTGCGAGTTCTCGCACCCGACGTGGACGCCGTTCCGGACCGTCTACACCGAGTACCTGATGCGCGCCCTGCCGCCGGTCGCCCGCGCGGTCTCCTCCAACCCGGAGGCGTACGTCTACCTCGCCGAGTCCATCCGCGCCTGGCCCGACCAGCCCGGCCTCGCCGAGCGGCTCCAGAAGGCCGGCTGGTCGAAGGTGGCCTGGCGGAACCTGAGCGGCGGAATCGTCGCCCTGCACCGGGGCTACAAGGAGAGCTGACCCGGCCTGGGGTGCCGCTGCGGAGCCGGGCGGCCGAGGGTGTCGGCGGCCGAACCGAGCCGGCCGGTCCGTACGGCCGGGGCCGGCGCTCAGCCGAACCCGGCCACCGCGGCGTAGGAATGCGTCCGCGGCTCGTCCAGTTCCCGGCGCAGCCCGTCGCCCGGCGGGCCCGGTGCCCGTGGCTCGCGCACTCCGGAGCCTCCGCCGCCCTCGCCCTCGCCGAAGTCGAACCACACGGTGACCACGGCCCCGCGCGGCACCTCGACGCCGGGCGCCGGGTACTGCCGTACGACGTAGTCCACGACGGCGAGCCGCAGATCGGGCCGGTCGGGCGAGCCGAGCAGCACGCCGCGCGCCTCGGCCGATCTGCGCGCGTCCACGGCCATCAGGCCGACGAGACGCGGTACGCGCACCTCAGACGTATCGGGCGGTTTGTACACAGACGTCACCCCCAGCGATACCGGCAGAGTAACCCCCGCCGGGTACCGCCCGGAAGCGTCAAGTGTCTTTCTGTGACAGTCGGTTACTTTGGGTAGTAAAAGTGCGTCACGCTGTTCCGGTTGGCAGGTCCAGCCGGTAGCAGTGGCCCTGCCGGTCGGTCGTCGGGATGGTGAACACCTCGGCCAGCCGCATGTCCAGACGTCGGGTCACCGCGATCGAGCGCTCGTTGCCGGCGTCGACCATGGCCACCACGCTCTCCACACCCGCCGCCCGCACCCGGTCCAGCGTCTCGCGGGCGGCCGCCGTCACGATGCCCCGCCCCCAGTGCGCCCGCGCCAGCCGCCAGCCGATCTCGATCTCGCCCCGCGGGCCCCAGTCCCGCTCCCAGGGCTGGGCGCCGGTGAACCCTATGACCTCGCCGGACTCGTCCAGCACCGACCACAGGCAGAACCCGCGCTCGGCGTCGTGCCGCCGCTGCCGGGCCGTGAGCTCCTCGTAGACGGACAGGCCCGCGGACCTGCCGCCGTGGAACTCCATGACCTCCGGATCGTCGAAGAGCCGATGCCAGGCGACGGCGTCCTCGTCGGTGGGAACACGCAGTCGTACTACGGGCAGAGCACGGTTCACGGGGGCAGCCCTTCAGCCGGGTGATCACTGCTGCTGAATAGACTGCCCATGTCCTGTGCCGGTCGGCACGCAGATTTCGAACTTGGGGAGATCCCGCCGTGACCGAGCCCCTCCTCTCGGACAACTCCGCCGATGTGATCGTCGTGGGCGCGGGGCCAGCCGGCTCCACGACCGCGTACCACCTGGCCAAGGCCGGGCTGGATGTGCTCCTGCTGGAGAAGACCGAGTTCCCACGGGAGAAGGTCTGCGGCGACGGCCTCACACCGCGCGCGGTCAAGCAGCTGGTCGCGATGGGCATCGACATCTCCGAGGAGGCCGGCTGGCTGCGCAACAAGGGCCTGCGGATCATCGGCGGCGGTGTCCGGCTCCAGCTCGACTGGCCCGACCTCGCCTCCTTCCCCGACTACGGCCTGGTGCGCAAGCGCGACGACTTCGACGAGCAGCTCGCCCGGCAGGCCCAGAAGGCGGGCGCCCGCCTCTACGAGCGCTGCAACGTCGGCGCCCCGATCGTCGACGAGCGCACCGGCCGCATCACCGGCGTCCACGCCAAGCTCGGCGAGGAGAAGCGCGAGGTCACCTTCCGCGCGCCGCTCGTCGTCGCCGCCGACGGCAACTCCACCCGGCTGTCCCTGGCGATGGGCCTGCACCGCCGCGAGGACCGCCCCATGGGCGTCGCCGTCCGCACCTACTTCGAGTCCCCGCGCCACGAGGACGACTACCTGGAGTCCTGGCTGGAGCTCTGGGACCGCCGCGGCCCCGGCGAGGACCGTCTCCTGCCCGGCTACGGCTGGATCTTCGGCATGGGCGACGGCACCTCCAACGTCGGCCTCGGCGTCCTCAACACCTCCGACTCCTTCAAGGAGCTGGACTGGCGCGAGGTACTCAAGGCGTGGTGCGCCTCCATGCCGGAGGACTGGGGCTACACCCCCGACCACATGACCGGCCCGATCCGCGGTGCCGCGCTCCCCATGGCCTTCAACCGCCAGCCCCACTACACCAAGGGCCTGCTGCTGGTCGGCGACGCCGGCGGTCTGGTGAACCCCTTCAACGGCGAGGGCATCGCCTACGCCATGGAGTCCGGGCAGCTCGCCGCCGACGTCATCGTCCAGGCGCACGCGCGGTCCACCCCGGCCGGGCGCGAGATGGCCCTCCAGCGCTACCCGCGCGTGCTCAAGGACACCTACGGCGGCTACTACACGATGGGCCGCGCCTTCGTGAAGCTCATCGGCAACCCGAAGGTCATGAAGATCGCGACCCAGCGCGGCCTGACCCACCCGCTGCTGATGAAGTTCACCCTGAAGCTCCTCGCCAACCTCACCGACCCGACGGGCGGCGACGCGATGGACCGCATCATCAACGGCCTCAGCAAGGTGGCCCCCAAGGCCTGATCGGCCACCCGGCGCCCGAACACCGGCGGCCCGACGGACGAACACCGCGTCCGCCGGGCCGCCGTCTTCGGTGCGCTCCCGCACGGAACGCCGGAAAGGGCCGCTGCCCCCGAGCGGCTGCGGCCCCATCCGTACTGCTATGCCCCAAATGGGCCGTGCGTCAGAGTACGCGCACCGCACCCGAGGCGGGATAGCCGGAAAGGTCCTGAATGACCACGCCCTTGGACGGGTTGGCGGCATCCAGGTACTGACCGTCGCCGATGTACACACCCACGTGGTACGCCGAACCCTTGCCGCCCCAGTACAGGATGTCGCCGACCTGAAGGTTCGACAGGGAGACGTCCGTGCCGACCATCGACTGGTCCTGGGAGACACGGGGGAGGTCCACGTTGACCTGCTTGAACGCGGCCTGGACCAGCGAGGAGCAGTCCCACGCGTTGGGGCCGGTGGCGCCCATGACGTAGGCGTCGCCCAACTGCGCCTTCAGGAAGGCGATGACCGTGCCCACGCTGCCGCTCGCGGGAGCGGACGCGGTGCTGGCCGTCGTCGTGGTGGTGAGGGTCGTCCGCTCGGCGCTGCGCTCGGCGCGCTCCGCGGCGGCCTTGCGAGCGGCCTCAGCGGCCTTCTTCTTGGCCTCCGCCTTCTCCTTGGCCACGGCGAGGTCCGCCTTGGCCTCCTTGGCGGCAGCGGCTGCGGCGGCGTCGCGCTCCGCCTGCAGCTCCCAGCCGGCCGCGGCCTGCTGGGTGGCGTCCGCGGACTCCGCGACCTGGGCGGCCAGGTCGGCCGTCAGGGTGGGCAGTTCGAGGGTCTGCGTGACCGGCTCGGCGGCGCTCGCCGTGGCCGACGCGCCCGCCGCTGCCATGCTGAGGACGCCACCGGCGACTCCGGCGCGCATGGCCAGGGTCGTCGACCCCGTGCGGCGGGGTTTCCGGTGGCTTCGTATGTGAGCGGTGTGGGACATGAGAACTACGGGTACCAGGGGCTCCTCCATACCTACAAGAAACGTGTGCTGCGCCACAGTTGTTCAATCGGCGTGATGAATCCCGGGTGTGTCGCTCTTTATTGACGCCGTAACGGACATTGCGGACCAGGACCATCCCGCCCTTGATCACGGCCTTTCGTCGGTTCGCCCGAATTGCCCCGCGCCTACCACTGGTTGAGTCAGGTGGCCAAGCCCGCTTCTCGTGGCCCTCTCATGGATGTGGCGGAGGTCACGCAACGGTTACAGCCGTGGTCGCGTCCCGCGCATGCGGCACCTTCCGTTCCGCTCGTGAACGCGTGCACGCGTCCACACCTCGCACCGCGCCTCCCCCTGATGTGTGAACGCGGCCCACTATCAAGGCGCCGCGTCCATCACCAATTTGCATGCAGAGGAAGTCTCTTGATATTGAGACGCCCCTCCCGAGCTGCGCCGACGAGCGGAAATGTCACCGGAGGTGATCACTTGGACGCCTCGCGTACGAAGATCACCACTCATCCGACTTCATGATCCTTCGTCAGGTGGTGGAGATCACAAAGCTTGTGCAATACCCCGTGTCGCAGATCACAGAGCGGCGGGCATAGGATGCGAGGCAGTTGGGCTTGTGACCTGCTTCACATGTTCTCGATCTTCGCCGGGACGGGCGGGGTTCGAGGGACAGGAGGGACGCGAGTGGCGGGCCCGACGCAACCGCCAGCAGTCAGTGCCGACTGAGAGGAGCGAGGAGCGGTGAACGCCTATGCGCCCATCCTCGTACTGGGAGCCCTCGGGGCAGGCTTTGCGATCTTCTCCGTGGTCATGGCCACGCTGATCGGTCCGAAGCGGTACAACCGGGCCAAGCTCGAAGCCTACGAGTGCGGCATCGAGCCGACCCCCACGCCGGCCGGCGGCGGGCGCTTCCCCATCAAGTACTACCTGACGGCGATGCTCTTCATCGTCTTCGACATCGAGATCGTCTTCCTCTACCCCTGGGCCGTCACCTTCGACGCCCTGGGGATCTTCGGGCTCGTGGAGATGCTGCTCTTCGTGCTCACCGTCTTCGTCGCGTACGCGTACGTATGGCGGCGCGGCGGCCTGGAATGGGACTGAGGGGCCTTTAACTCATGGGACTCGAAGAAAAGCTGCCGAGCGGCTTCCTGCTGACCACCGTCGAGCAGGCCGCGGGCTGGGTGCGCAAGGCGTCGGTCTTCCCCGCCACCTTCGGCCTCGCCTGCTGCGCCATCGAGATGATGACCACCGGCGCCGGCCGTTACGACCTGGCGCGCTTCGGCATGGAGGTCTTCCGCGGCTCGCCGCGGCAGGCGGACCTCATGATCGTCGCCGGCCGGGTCAGCCAGAAGATGGCGCCGGTGCTCCGGCAGGTCTACGACCAGATGCCGAACCCCAAGTGGGTGATCTCCATGGGGGTCTGCGCCTCCTCGGGCGGCATGTTCAACAACTACGCGATCGTCCAGGGCGTCGACCACATCGTCCCGGTCGACATCTACCTCCCCGGCTGTCCGCCCCGGCCCGAGATGCTGATGGACGCGATCCTCAAGCTGCACCAGAAGATCCAGTCCTCCAAGCTCGGCGTCAACGCCGAGGAAGCGGCCCGCGAGGCCGAGGAGGCCGCGCTCAAGGCACTCCCCACGATCGAGATGAAGGGGCTGCTGCGATGAGCGACGCCGGCGACGGGGTGAACCCCGAGAAGGACCTCGGCTCCTCCAACCTCCCCGGCCAGCGGGGCGAGGGCGGCGAGGAGATCCGCGTCCAGCGCGGCATGTTCGGCGCCAACAACGGTGGCGACACCTCCGGTTACGGCGGCCTGGTCCGCTCCGTCCGGCTCCCGGGACCGGCCTCCCGCCCCTACGGCGGCTGGTTCGACGAGGTCGCCGACGAGCTGGAGGGCGCCCTGGAGGAACAGGGCCTGCTGCCCGACAACGCCATCGAGAAGACGGTCGTCGACCGCGACGAGCTCACCTTCCACATCGAGCGCGAGCACCTGCTCCGCGTCGCCCGCACCCTGCGCGACGACCCGGCCCTGCGCTTCGAGCTGTGCACCGGCGTGAGCGGCGTCCACTACCCGAACGACAAGGGCCGCGAGCTGCACGCCGTCTACCACCTGCGCTCGATCACCCACAACCGGTTGATCCGCCTGGAGGTCAGCGCCCCCGACAGCGACCGCCGCGTCCCCTCGCTGGTCTCCGTGTACCCCACGAACGACTGGCACGAGCGGGAGACCTACGACTTCTACGGCATCGAATTCGAAGGTCACCCCGCCCTGACGCGGATCATGATGCCGGACGACTGGCAGGGCCATCCGCAGCGCAAGGACTATCCCCTCGGCGGCATCCCCGTCGAGTACAAGGGCGCCCAGATCCCGGCTCCGGACCAGCGGAGGTCGTACTCATGAGCACGCAGCACGCCACCGGGCGCGAGACCACCGAGGGCACCGTATATACGGTCACCGGTGGCGACTGGGACGAGGTCGTCCAGTCCGCGGCCCGCGCCGACGACGAGCGCATCGTCGTCAACATGGGCCCCCAGCACCCCTCCACCCACGGAGTGCTCCGCCTGATCCTGGAGATCGAGGGCGAGACGGTCACCGAGGCCCGCTGCGGCATCGGCTACCTGCACACCGGTATCGAGAAGAACCTCGAGTTCCGTACGTGGACGCAGGGCACCACGTTCGTGACGCGCATGGACTACCTGACGTCCTTCTTCAACGAGACCGCCTACTGCCTCGCCGTCGAGAAGCTCCTCGGCGTCGAGGAGCAGATCCCCGACCGCGCCACCCTCATCAGGGTGCTGCTGATGGAGCTGAACCGCCTCTCCTCGCACCTGGTGTGCATCGCCACCGGCGGCATGGAACTCGGTGCCACCACGATCATGATCTACGGATTCCGTGATCGTGAAATGATTCTCGACATCTACGAGCTCATCACGGGCCTGCGGATGAACCACGCGTACATCCGGCCCGGCGGACTCGCCCAGGACCTGCCGCCCGGCGCGGTGGACCAGATCCGCGAGTTCGTGAAGAAGATGGAGAAGAACCTCCCGGAGTACGACAAGCTCGCCACCGGGAACCCCATCTTCAAGGCCCGTATGCAGGACGTCGGCTACCTCGACCTGGCCGGCTGCATGGCCCTCGGCGCCACCGGCCCGATCCTGCGCTCCACCGGCCTCCCGCACGACCTGCGCAAGGCCCAGCCGTACTGCGGCTACGAGACCTTCGACTTCGACGTGCCGACCGCCGACACCTGCGACTCCTACGGCCGCTTCCTGATCCGTCTGGAAGAGATGCGCCAGTCGCTCAGGATCGTCGAGCAGTGCCTGGACCGGCTCCAGCCCGGCCCGGTCATGGTCGCCGACAAGAAGATCGCCTGGCCCGCCCAGCTCGCGCTCGGCCCGGACGGCCTCGGCAACTCCCTCGACCACATCAAGAAGATCATGGGCACCTCCATGGAGGCCCTGATCCACCACTTCAAGCTGGTCACCGAGGGCTTCCGCGTCCCGCCGGGACAGGCGTACGCGGCCGTCGAGTCGCCCAAGGGCGAGCTCGGGGTGCATGCCGTCTCCGACGGCGGCACCCGCCCCTACCGGGTCCACTTCCGGGACCCGTCCTTCACCAACCTGCAGGCCATGGCGGCGATGTGCGAGGGCGGCCAGGTCGCCGACGTCATCGTCGCCGTCGCGTCCATCGACCCCGTGATGGGAGGCGTCGACCGGTGACCACCAGTTCTGAGCAGGGCGTCAGCCTGGGCATGCCCCAACTGCCCGCGCCCGCCTACCCGGACGACGTTCGGGCCCGCCTGGAGCGGGACGCGCGGGAGGTCATCTCCCGCTACCCCGACTCCCGCTCCGCTCTCCTGCCGCTGCTGCACCTGGTGCAGTCGGAGGAAGGCCATGTCACCCGCACCGGGATGCGGTTCTGCGCGGACATGCTGGACCTGACCACGGCCGAGGTCACCGCGGTCGCCACCTTCTACACCATGTACCGGCGCCGCCCCAGCGGTGACTACCAGGTCGGGGTGTGCACCAACACACTGTGCGCGGTGATGGGCGGTGACGCGATCTTCGAGGCGCTCCAGGAGCACCTCGGCGTCGGCAACGGCGGGACCACCGAGGACGGCAAGGTCACGCTGGAGCACATCGAGTGCAACGCGGCCTGTGACTTCGCGCCGGTCGTGATGGTCAACTGGGAGTTCTTCGACAACCAGACCGTGCAGAGCGCCAAGCGCCTGGTCGACGACCTGCGCACGGGAGAGCCGGTCTCCCCCACGCGCGGGGCGCCGATGTGCACCTTCAAGGAGACCGCCCGGATCCTGGCGGGCTTCCCCGACGAGCGGGAGGGCGCGGTCGAGGCCGGCGGAAGCGCGGGACCCGCCTCGCTGGTCGGCCTGAAGCTCGCCAAGGGGGAGGCCGCTCCCGCCCGCGTGGTCCACCCGCGCGACGGCGGACCCCACCAGGAGTCGCAGGACAGGGCCGCGCGCGAGCAGTCCTCGGCCGAGCACCTCAGCTCGCACGACGCGCCGCAGGACACGTCGGCCTCCGACCCGGCCCACCCGGCCGGGCCCACCGCCGAGGAGGGGGAGTGATGACCTTGGCACCCGAACTGAAAGACACCAGCCCCGAGAAGCTGCTCGCACCCGTGCTGTCCGCCTTCTGGGACGAGGACAGGTCGTGGTCGCTGGACGTCTACAAGCGGCACGACGGATACGAGGGACTTCGCAAGGCGCTCGCCATGTCGCCGGACGACCTCATCGCCTATGTGAAGGAATCCGGTCTGCGCGGGCGCGGCGGCGCGGGATTCCCGACCGGAATGAAATGGCAGTTCATTCCGCAGGGAGATGGAAAGCCGCACTATCTAGTTGTCAACGCCGACGAATCGGAGCCGGGAACCTGCAAGGACATCCCGCTCCTGTTCGCGAACCCGCACAGCCTCATCGAGGGCATGATCATCGCGTGCTATGCCATCAGGTCTTCGCATGCCTTCATCTATCTGCGTGGTGAAGTCGTCCCCGTGCTGCGGCGGTTGCATTCGGCCGTGAGCGAGGCCTATCAGGCCGGCTACCTCGGACAGAACATCCTGGGCAGCGGCCTCGATCTCGACATCACCGTGCACGCCGGCGCGGGGGCGTACATCTGCGGTGAGGAGACCGCACTGCTCGACTCGCTCGAAGGCCGCCGTGGTCAACCGCGGCTCCGTCCCCCTTTCCCTGCCGTCGCGGGCCTCTACGCGTGCCCGACTGTGGTGAATAACGTCGAGTCGATCGCATCGGTTCCCGCGATCCTGCACAAAGGAAAAGACTGGTTCAGGTCGATGGGCAGCGAGAAGTCGCCGGGCTTCACGCTCTACTCGCTCAGCGGCCATGTGGCGAGCCCCGGCCAGTACGAGGCCCCGCTCGGTATCACCCTGCGCCAACTGCTCGACATGAGCGGCGGAATGCGCCCCGGCCACCGGCTGAAGTTCTGGACGCCGGGCGGCTCCTCGACGCCGATGTTCACCGACGAGCACCTCGACGTCCCCCTCGACTACGAGGGAGTGGGCGCCGCCGGCTCGATGCTCGGCACGAAGGCGCTCCAGTGCTTCGACGAGACGACCTGCGTGGTCCGCGCCGTCACCCGCTGGACCGAGTTCTACGCCCACGAGTCCTGCGGCAAGTGCACCCCCTGCCGCGAAGGCACCTACTGGCTCGTGCAGTTGCTGCGCGACATCGAGGCCGGCAAGGGCGTCATGAGCGACCTCGACAAGCTGAACGACATCGCCGACAACATCAACGGCAAGTCCTTCTGCGCCCTCGGCGACGGCGCCGCCTCGCCGATCTTCTCCTCGCTCAAGTACTTCCGCGCGGAGTACGAGCAGCACATCACGGGCCGCGGCTGCCCGTTCGACCCCGCCAAGTCGACCGTCTGGGCGGACAAGCACTCGGAGGTGAACGCATGACGGTGACCACCAGCGCTCCCTCCGGAGGCGGCGAGGCGGCGGTCCCGCCGGAGGATCTCGTCTCGCTGACCATCGACGGCGCCGAGATCAGCGTGCCCAAGGGCACCCTGGTCATCCGGGCCGCGGAACAGCTCGGCATCGAGATCCCCCGCTTCTGCGACCACCCGCTCCTCGACCCGGCCGGCGCCTGCCGGCAGTGCATCGTCGAGGTCGAGGGCCAGCGCAAGCCGATGGCGTCCTGCACCATCACCTGCACCGACGGAATGGTGGTGAAGACCCACCTCACCTCGTCGGTCGCCGAGAAGGCCCAGCACGGTGTGATGGAGCTGCTCCTCATCAACCACCCGCTGGACTGCCCGGTCTGCGACAAGGGCGGCGAGTGCCCGCTCCAGAACCAGGCCATGTCGCACGGCCAGGCCGAGTCCCGCTTCGAGGGCCGCAAGCGGACGTACGAGAAGCCCGTCCCGATCTCCACCCAGGTGCTCCTCGACCGCGAGCGGTGCGTGCTGTGCGCCCGCTGCACCCGCTTCTCCAACCAGATCGCCGGCGACCCGATGATCGAGCTGGTCGAGCGGGGCGCGCTCCAGCAGGTCGGCACCGGTGACGGCGACCCCTTCGAGTCGTACTTCTCCGGCAACACCATCCAGATCTGCCCGGTCGGCGCGCTCACCTCGGCGGCGTACCGGTTCCGCTCCCGCCCCTTCGACCTGGTCTCCTCGCCGAGCGTGTGCGAGCACTGCTCGGGCGGCTGCGCCACCCGCACCGACCACCGCCGCGGCAAGGTCATGCGCAAGCTCGCCGCGAACGACCCCGAGGTCAACGAGGAGTGGATCTGCGACAAGGGGCGGTTCGCCTTCCGGTACGCGCAGCAGCGCGACCGGCTCCAGACCCCCCTGGTCCGCAACCCCGAGGGCGAGCTGGTGCCGGCCTCCTGGCCGGAGGCGCTGCAGATCGCGGCCCAGGGGCTGCTCGCCTCGCGCGGCCGGGCCGGTGTGCTGACCGGCGGCCGGCTGACCATCGAGGACGCCTACGCGTACAGCAAGTTCGCGCGCGTGGCGCTCGACTCCAACGACATCGACTTCCGCGCGCGCGTGCACAGCGGCGAGGAGGCCGACTTCCTCGCGGCCCGGGTCGCCGGGCGCGGCCGGGACCTCGACGGCACGGGCGTCACGTACACCCTGCTGGAGAAGGCCCCCGCCGTGCTGCTGGCCGGGTTCGAGGCCGAGGAGGAGGCGCCCGGGATCTTCCTGAAGCTGCGCAAGGCATGGCGCCAGCACGGCCAGAAGGTCTTCTCGCTCGCCACCCACGCCACGCGCGGGCTGGAGAAGGCGGGCGGCACGCTGCTGCCGGCCGCCCCGGGCACCGAGACCGAGTGGCTGGACGCGCTGGCGAGCGGTGCCGGCCTCGACGAGGACGGCACCCGGGCCGCGGAGGCGCTGCGCGCCGAGGGCGCGGTGATCGTCGTCGGTGAGCGGCTGGCCGGTGTGGTGGGCGGGCTGACCGCCGCCGTACGGGCCGCCTCGGCGACCGGCGCGCGGCTGGTGTGGGTTCCGCGCCGGGCCGGGGAGCGCGGAGCCGTCGAGGCGGGCGCGCTGCCGTCGCTGCTGCCGGGCGGCCGCCCGGCCACCGACCCGCGCGCGCGTGAGGAGGTCGCCGCCGTCTGGCGGGTGGCCGAACTCCCGCACCGCTACGGCCGCGACACCGGCCAGATCGTGGAGGCGGCCGCGAACGGCGAACTCCAGGCCCTGGTCGTCGCGGGCGTCGAGATCGCCGACCTGCCGGACCCGGCACGCGCGCGTGAGGCGTTCACCGAGGCCGGTTTCCTGGTCTCGCTGGAGCTGCGGCCCAGCGAGGTCACCGAGCTGGCCGACGTGGTGCTGCCCGTCGCCGCCGTCGCCGAGAAGAACGGCACCTTCCTCAACTGGGAGGGCAGGGTCCGCTTCTTCGAGGCCGCGCTCAAGCCCGAGCAGATGACCCGCACCCTGCCCCCGACCGACGGCCGCGTCCTGCAGATGCTGGCCGACGCCATGGACGTCCACCTCGGTCTGCCGGACGTGCGCACCACGCGCGCGGAACTGGACCGGCTGGGCGCCTGGGACGGTCCCAGGGCCGGCGAACCCCTGGAGCCGGCGGTGCAGTTGCCGCGGCCGGCCGCCGGTGAGGCCGTACTGGCCGGGCACCGGCTGCTGCTCGACCAGGGCCGCCTCCAGGACGGTGACGAGGCGCTCGCCGGGACGCGGCACGCGGCCCACGCGCGCGTGTCGGCCGCGACGGCCGCCGAGGCGGGCGTCAAGGACGGCGACGTCCTCGCCGTCACCGGCCCCGCGGGGACGGTCGAACTCCCGCTGCGGATCACCGCGATGCCCGACCGGGTGGTCTGGCTCCCGCTGAACTCCACCGGCGGCGGCGTCGCCTCCGACACCGGGGCGCGGCCCGGCTCCCTCGTCCGTATCGGCCCGTCGACGCCGTCGGCCGAGGCTCCCAAGGAGGTGGAGGCATGAGCCCGTCACTCGCCGCTGAGGACCTCTCGATGTTCGGCACCGACCCGTGGTGGCTGGTCGCCGTCAAGGCGGTCTTCTGCTTCGCCTTCCTGATGGTGACCGTGCTGTTCTCCATCGTCTGGGAGCGCAAGGTCGTCGCCTGGATGCAGCTGCGCGTCGGACCCAACCGGCACGGCCCCTGGGGGATGCTCCAGTCGCTCGCCGACGGCGTCAAGCTGATGCTGAAGGAAGACGTCATCGTCAAGCGCGCGGACAAGGTGGTCTACGTCCTCGCGCCGATCATCGCGGCGATCCCCGCCTTCATGGCCATCGCGGTGATCCCCTTCGGGCCCGCCGGCAACGAGGTGTCGATCTTCGGCCAGCGCACCACGATGCAACTCACCGACCTGCCCATCGCGATGCTCTACGTCCTCGCGGTCGCCTCGGTCGGCATCTACGGCATCGTCCTCGCCGGCTGGAGCTCCGGCTCCACCTACCCGCTCCTCGGCGGCCTGCGCTCCTGCGCGCAGATGATCTCCTACGAGATCGCGATGGGCGCGGCCTTCGCCTCCGTCTTCCTCTACTCGGGGTCGATGTCGACGTCCGCGATCGTCGAGGCGCAGGCGGACCGCTGGTACGTGATCCTGCTGCCGGTCTCGTTCATCATCTACATCATCACGATGGTCGGCGAGACCAACCGCGCCCCCTTCGACATGCCGGAGTCCGAGGGCGACCTGGTCGGCGGCTTCAACACCGAGTACTCGTCGATCAAGTTCGCGCTGTTCATGCTCGCCGAGTACGTGAACATGGTGACGGTCTCCGCTGTGTCGGTGACGCTCTTCCTCGGCGGCTGGCGGGCCCCCTGGCCGGTCTCGACCTTCTGGGAGGGCGCGAACCACGGCTGGTGGCCGATGCTCTGGTTCGTGATCAAGGTGCAGCTGCTGCTGTTCTTCTTCATCTGGCTGCGCGGCACGCTCCCGCGGGTCCGCTACGACCAGCTGATGAAGCTCGGCTGGAAGGTCCTCATCCCGGTCTCCGTGGTCTGGCTGATGCTGGTCGCGACCGTGCGGACCCTGCGCAACGAGAACTACGACTTCGCCGACATCGCCCTCTACGTCGGCGGCGGCGTCCTGCTGCTCCTGCTGCTCTCCTTCGTCGCGGACATGTTCCGCGGCAAGCCCAAGGACGAGCAGGAGGCCGGACCGGCCGCCGGATTCGACCCGATGGCAGGCGGATTCCCCGTACCGCCGCTGCCCGGACAGGAGTTGCCGCCCGTCCCGCGACGCCGTTCGCGCCGGGAGCGGGAGCTGATTGTCAGTGGCGGAGTGAATACTCTCAGTGACGAAGGATCTCTGGATGGAAAGGAGGCGTCCGATGGCTGAGGAGCCCAAGGAGACCGGGCAGTCGAATCCCGGCTTCCAGAACCCGGTGGCCGGCTTCGGCGTGACCTTCAAGGCCATGTTCAAGAAGCGGCTGACCGAGCAGTACCCGGAACAGCAGAAGACCACCGCTCCGCGGTTCCACGGACGGCACCAGCTCAACCGCCATCCGGACGGCCTGGAGAAGTGCGTGGGCTGCGAACTGTGCGCCTGGGCCTGCCCCGCCGACGCGATCTACGTCGAGGGAGCGGACAACACCGACGAGGAGCGCTACTCGCCGGGCGAGCGGTACGGCAGGGTGTACCAGATCAACTACGCCCGCTGCATCCTGTGCGGACTGTGCATCGAGGCGTGTCCCACGCGCGCGCTGACCATGACCAACGAGTTCGAGCTCGCCGACTCCAGCCGCGCCAACCTCATCTACACCAAGGAGCAGCTGCTCGCCGGTCTCGAGGACGGCATGGTGGACTCCCCGCACGCGATCTACCCCGGCACCGACGAACAGGACTACTACCGGGGCCTGGTGACGGAGGCCGCGCCCGGTACGGAGCAGCAGGTCGCCGTCTCCAAGGGCGAGCAGCCCTCCTCGGCCGGCCGCTCGGACACCCCCGAGGACCAGGAGGTGGACGCATGAGCGCGCAGCTCGCCGCCTACTCCACCTCCACCGGCGAGGCCGTCCAGTTCTGGGTCCTGGGCACGGTCGCGGTGATCGGCGCCCTGTGCACCGTCTTCATGAAGAAGGCCGTGCACAGCGCGCTCTGCCTGGCCGGAACCATGATCGTCCTTGCGGTGTTCTACCTCGCCAACGGCGCCTATTTCCTGGGCGTGGTGCAGATCATCGTCTACACCGGCGCCATCATGATGCTGTTCCTCTTCGTGGTGATGCTGGTCGGCGTGACCGCGGCGGACTCCCTGAAGGAGACCATCAGGGGCCAGCGCTGGCTGGCCCTGCTGTGCGGGCTCGGCTTCGGCATCCTGCTCTTCGCCGGGATCGGCAACGCCTCCCTGAGCGAGTTCAACGGCCTGGCCCAGGCGAACGCGAACGGCAACGTGGAGGGCCTGGCCACCCTCATCTTCACCAAGTACGTCTTCGCCTTCGAGATCACCGGCGCCCTGCTCATCACCGCCACCGTCGGCGCCATGCTGCTCACGCACCGGGAGCGCACCGAGCGCGCGAAGACCCAGCGCGAGCTGGCCGAGCAGCGGGTGCGCGAGGGCAAGCACCTGCCGCCGCTCCCGGCGCCCGGCGTGTACGCCCGGCACAACGCCGTCGACATCGCGGGCCTGCTGCCCGACGGCACCCCCTCCGAGCTCACCGTCAGCAAGACGCTGCGTGAGCGCGGCCAGATCCGGGACGTGTCCGCGGAGGCGCTCAACGACCTCAAGGCGCTGGAACAGCGTGCCGAGGAGCGCCTGGAGCGGACCGCGGTGGAGCCGGCGAACCTCAAGCGGGCCGAGGAGGCGTCGAAGTGAACCCCGTCAACTACATCTATCTCGCGGCCCTGTTGTTCACGATCGGCGCCACCGGCGTACTGATCCGGCGCAACGCGATCGTCGTGTTCATGTGCGTCGAGCTGATGCTCAACGCCTGCAACCTCTCGCTCGTGGCCTTCTCCCGCATGCACGGCAACCTCGACGGCCAGATCATCGCCTTCTTCACGATGGTCGTCGCCGCGGCGGAGGTCGTGGTCGGGCTCGCGATCATCGTGTCGCTGTTCCGTTCCCGCCACTCGGCCTCGGTCGACGACGCCGGCCTGATGAAGCTGTAAGGGGTCGCTGAATCGTGGAGAACCTGATTGCGCTGCTCATCGCGGCGCCTCTGCTCGGAGCGGCGGTCCTGCTGTGCGGTGGCCGGCGCCTGGACGCCGTCGGGCACTGGATCGGCACGCTGCTGGCGTCCCTGTCCTTCGTGCTCGGCGCGGTCCTCTTCTTCGACCTGCTCGGCCACGGCGCCGAGGACCGGACGCTGACGCAGCACCTGTACAGCTGGATCCCGGTCGAGGGCTTCCAGGCGGACGTCGCCTTCCGCCTCGACCAACTGTCGATGACGTTCGTCCTGCTGATCACCGGCGTCGGCTCGCTGATCCACATCTACTCCATCGGGTACATGGAGCACGACGAGCGGCGCCGCCGCTTCTTCGGCTACCTGAACCTGTTCCTCGCGGCGATGCTGCTGCTGGTCCTCGCCGACAACTACCTCCTGCTGTACGTCGGCTGGGAGGGCGTCGGTCTCGCCTCGTACCTGCTGATCGGCTTCTGGCAGCACAAGCCCAGCGCCGCGACGGCGGCGAAGAAGGCGTTCCTGGTCAACCGCGTCGGCGACATGGGTCTGTCGATCGCCATCATGATCATGTTCGCCACCTTCGGGACCTTCGCCTTCGGCCCGGTGCTCGGCAGCCTGGAGGAGCCCGGCCTGGTCGGCGAGACCTCCGAGGGCACGCTGACCGCCATCGGGCTGATGCTGCTCCTCGCCGCCTGCGGCAAGTCCGCCCAGGTGCCGCTGCAGTCCTGGCTCGGGGACGCGATGGAGGGCCCGACCCCGGTCTCGGCCCTGATCCACGCCGCCACCATGGTGACCGCGGGTGTCTACCTGATCGTCCGCTCCGGCGCCATCTTCAACGCCGCCCCGGACGCGCAGCTGGTCGTCACCATCGTCGGCGCCGTCACGCTGCTGTTCGGTGCGATCGTCGGTTGCGCGAAGGACGACATCAAGAAGGCGCTGGCCGGCTCGACCATGTCGCAGATCGGCTACATGGTCCTCGCCGCGGGCCTCGGCCCGATCGGCTACGTCTTCGCGATCATGCACCTGGTGACGCACGGCTTCTTCAAGGCCGGGCTGTTCCTCGGCGCGGGCTCGGTCATGCACGGCATGAACGACGAGGTCGACATGCGCAGGTACGGCGGACTGCGCACGTACATGCCGATCACCTTCATCACCTTCGGCCTCGGCTACCTCGCCATCATCGGCTTCCCGGGCCTGTCCGGCTTCTTCTCCAAGGACAAGATCATCGAGGCGGCGTTCGCCAAGGGCGGCACCGAGGGCTGGATCCTCGGCGGCTGCGCCCTGCTGGGCGCCGCGATCACCGCGTACTACATGACGCGCGTGATGCTGATGACGTTCTTCGGCGAGAAGCGCTGGCAGCCCGACGAGCACGGCCACGAGCCGCACCCGCACGAGTCGCCGAGCTCCATGACGATCCCGATGATCGTGCTGGCCTTCGGCTCGGTCTTCCTGGGCGGCCTGTTCAGCATCGGTGACCGCTTCGTGCACTGGCTGGAGCCCATCACCGGCCACTCTCACGGAAACCCGCCGATCAGCGCGCTGACGGTGACCCTGTCCACCGTGGTGGTGCTCGTCATCGGCGTGACGGTGGCCTGGTTCCAGTACGGGCGCCGCCCGGTGCCGGCCGTCGCCCCGCGCGGCTCGCTGCTGACCCGGGCCGCCCGCCGCGACCTGCTCCAGGACGACTTCAACCACGTCGTCCTCGTCCGCGGCGGCGAACACCTGACGCGCTCCCTGGTGTACGTCGACCACACCCTGGTCGACGGCGTCGTCAACGGCACGGCGGCCTCGGTCGGCGGCCTCTCCGGACGGCTGCGCAAGCTCCAGAACGGCTTCGCGCGGTCGTACGCGGTCTCGATGTTCGGCGGTGCGGCACTCCTCGTCGCCGCGACCCTGCTGATGAGGGCGGTCTGATACCGATGTCCTTTCCCCTGCTGACAGCGACGGCGGCGGTCCCCGCGATCGGGGCGATCGTCACGGCCGCCGTGCCGGCCGCGCGGCGCACCGCCGCCAAGTGGCTGGCGCTGCTCTTCTCGCTCGCCACGCTCGCGCTCGCCGTCGCGATCCTGGTCCGCTTCGACCCGGACGGCGACCGTTACCAGCTCACCGAATCCCACTCCTGGATCAGGGAGTTCGGGGTCCGCTACGACCTGGGCGTGGACGGCATCGCGGTGGCCCTCATCGCGCTGACCGCGCTGCTGATCCCGTTCATCCTCCTCGCGGGCTGGCACGACGCCGACCCGCTGGAGACCGGCAGCAAGCGGTGGCGGCCCACCCAGGGCTTCTTCGCCCTGATCCTCGCCGTCGAGGCGATGGTGATCCTCTCCTTCGAGGCCACCGACGTCTTCCTGTTCTACATCTTCTTCGAAGCCATGCTCATCCCGATGTACTTCCTCATCGGCGGCTTCGGGGACCGTGCCCACGAGCACGGCGAGGAGGTGGCGTCCACCCAGCGTTCCTACGCCGCGGTGAAGTTCCTCCTCTACAACCTGGCCGGCGGCCTGATCATGCTGGCCGCGGTGATCGGTCTCTACGTGGTCGCGGGGTCCTTCTCGCTCCCCGAGATCGCCGAGGCCCGCGCCAACGGCTCGCTGGACATGGCGACCGACACCGAACGCTGGCTGTTCCTGGGCTTCTTCTTCGCCTTCGCGGTGAAGGCGCCCCTGTGGCCGCTGCACACCTGGCTGCCCAACGCCATGGGTGAGGCCACCGCCCCGGTCGCCGTGCTGATCACCGCGGTCGTCGACAAGGTCGGCACCTTCGCGATGCTCCGCTTCTGCCTCGGGCTGTTCCCGGAGGCGTCGAAGTGGGCGACGCCCGCCGTCCTCGTCCTCGCGCTGATCAGCATCATCTACGGCGCACTGCTCGCGGTCGGACAGCGCGACATCAAGCGACTGGTGGCGTACGCGTCGATCTCGCACTTCGGCTTCATCATCATGGGCATCTTCGCGATGACCAGCCAGGGCCAGTCGGGCGCGACGCTGTACATGGTCAACCACGGGATCTCGACGGCCGCGCTGATGCTGGTCGCCGGCTTCCTGATCTCCCGGCGCGGCTCGCGGCTCATCGCGGACTACGGCGGAGTGCAGAAGGTCGCCCCGGTGCTCGCCGGCACCTTCCTGATCGGCGGCCTCGCGACGCTGTCGCTGCCCGGACTCGCCCCGTTCGTCAGTGAGTTCCTGGTCCTGGTCGGGACGTACACGCGCTATCCGGTGGTCGGCATCATCGCCACCTTCGGCATCGTGCTCGCCGCGCTGTACACCCTCGTCCTGTACCAGCGGACGATGACCGGCCCGGTGAAGCCCGAGGTCTCCTCGATGCCCGACCTGCGGGTGCGTGAACTCGCCGTGGTCGCCCCGCTGGTCGTACTGCTGATCTTCCTGGGCGTCTACCCGAAGCCCGTCACGGACATCGTGAACCCGGCGGTCGAGCAGACCCTGTCCGACGTACAGAAGAAGGACCCCCAGCCCGAGGTGGAGGCGGCCAAGTGAGCGCATCAGCCGTCCACAGCCTGTGGACAACCGCGGCCGACCCGATCTCGAAGATCGACGCGCCGAAGATCGAATACGGACAGCTGTCGCCCGTCCTGATCGTCGTCGGCGCGGCGATCCTGGGTGTGCTCGTCGAGGCGGCCGTCCCGCGCAAGGCGCGCTACCACGCGCAACTGTTCCTCTCCGCCGTCGCGTTGACCGCCGCCTTCGCCGCGGTGGTCGCGCTCGCGGCCGACGGATACGGCACCACCAAGGCGGGCATCGCGGCGATGGGCGCCATCGCCGTCGACGGCCCCGCCCTCTTCCTCCAGGGCACGATCCTGCTCGCCGGACTCGTCGGCCTGTTCACCTTCGCCGAACGGCGGCTGGACCCGGAGGCGCACGGCAACCGGGTCGACTCCTTCGCCGCGCAGGCCGCCTCCGTACCGGGCAGCGACGGCGAGAAGGCCGCGGTGAAAGCCGGGTTCACCACCACCGAGGTGTTCCCGCTGCTGCTCTTCGCCGTCGCCGGCATGCTGGTCTTCCCGGCCGCCAACGACCTGCTGACGCTCTTCATCGCGCTGGAGGTCTTCTCGCTGCCGCTGTACCTGATGTGCGCCCTGGCCCGCCGCAAGCGGCTGCTGTCGCAGGAAGCGGCGGTGAAGTACTTCCTGCTCGGCGCCTTCGCCTCCGCGTTCACCCTGTTCGGCATCGCCCTGCTGTACGGCTACGCCGGCTCGGTGTCGTACGCGACGATCGCGCAGGTCGTCGACGGCACCCTCACCAGCGTCGACCCGGCCCTCGCCGACACCATGGGCAATGACGCGCTGCTGCTCATCGGCACCGCGCTGCTGGTCATGGGCCTGCTGTTCAAGGTCGGCGCCGTCCCGTTCCACATGTGGACGCCGGACGTGTACCAGGGCGCGCCGACCCCGGTGACCGGTTTCATGGCGGCGGCGACCAAGGTGGCGGCCTTCGGCGCGCTGCTGCGCGTGCTGTACGTGGTGCTGCCGGGGCTGCGCTGGGACTGGCGGCCGGTGATGTGGGCCGTCGCGATCATCACCATGCTGGGCGGCGCCATCGTCGCGATCACGCAGACCGACATCAAGCGGCTGCTGGCGTACTCGTCGATCGCGCACGCGGGCTTCATCCTCGCCGGTGTCATCGCGACCACGCCGGAGGGTGTCTCCTCGGTCCTCTTCTACCTGGCGGCCTACTCCTTCGTGACGATCGGCGCCTTCGCGGTGGTCACGCTGGTCCGGGACGCCGGGGGCGAGGCGACGCACCTGTCCAAGTGGGCGGGGCTCGGCCGCAGGTCGCCGCTGGTGGCTGCCGTGTTCGCGGTGTTCCTGCTGGCCTTCGCGGGTATTCCGCTGACCTCCGGGTTCACGGGCAAGTTCGCCGTGTTCAAGGCGGCCGCCGAGGGCGGAGCGGCCCCGCTGGTCGTGGTCGGTGTGATCTCGTCGGCGATCGCGGCGTTCTTCTACATCCGCGTCATCGTGCTGATGTTCTTCAGCGAGCCGCGGCCCGAGGGGCCGACGGTCGCCGTGCCGTCGCCGCTGACGATGACGGCGATCGGGTTCGGGGTCGCGGTCACGCTGGTGCTCGGTGTGGCGCCGCAGTACTTCCTGGACCTGGCTGGGCAGGCGGGCGTGTTCGTGCGCTGAATCCCGTCAGGGCCCAAGGCCGCCCGGCACCCCGCTCTCGGGGTGCCGGGCGGCTTCGTCTTCCGGGGACGCACGGACGGCGGTCTCCGCCCGCCGTCCGTGCGGAACGGTTCGATTCCGACCCGGGGCAGCCTGTGGATAACTCCGTCGCTGTCGGTGCGGGCACCTATCGTGGACGCAGTGGTCGAGGAGCGACGTACGGGGGCACGGCGATGGGTGGGACGGGCGGGATCGGTGGCATGACAGCGGTAGCCGAGAGCAGCGAGGCGCTGACCACGCTCCACAAGGTCTTCGGGTACGAGACCTTCCGGGGCGAGCAGCAAGCGGTCATCGAGCACGTGGTGGCCGGCGGTGACGCCGTCGTGCTCATGCCGACCGGCGGCGGAAAGTCCCTGTGCTATCAGATTCCGTCCCTGGTCAGACCGGGTACGGGCATCGTGGTCTCGCCGCTGATCGCACTGATGCAGGACCAGGTGGACGCGCTGCGGGCACTCGGTGTGCGGGCCGGGTTCATCAACTCCACGCAGGACTTCGACGAACGCCGGCTGGTGGAGGCCGAGTACGTCGCCGGTGAGCTGGACCTGCTGTACCTCGCGCCGGAGCGGCTGCGCCTGGAGTCCACGCTGGAGCTGCTCTCCCGCGGCAGGGTCTCGGTGTTCGCGATCGACGAGGCGCACTGCGTCTCCCAGTGGGGCCACGACTTCCGCCCCGACTATCTCGCCCTGTCCCTGCTCGGCGAGCGCTGGCCGGACGTGCCGCGGATCGCGCTCACGGCGACCGCCACCCGCGCCACGCACCGGGAGATCACCCAGCGGCTGAACATGCCGGCGGCCCGCCACTTCGAGGCGAGCTTCGACCGGCCCAACATCCAGTACCGCATCGTGCCGAAGGCCGACCCCAAGAAGCAGCTGCTGAACTTCCTGCGCGAGGAGCACGCCGGGGACGCGGGCATCGTGTACTGCCTGTCCCGCAACTCCGTGGAGAGGACCGCGGAGTACCTCAGCTCCCACGGCATCGAGGCGGTCCCGTACCACGCGGGGCTGGACGCGCGGACCCGCGCGGCGCACCAGTCCCGGTTCCTGCGCGAGGACGGCCTGGTCGTGGTGGCCACGATCGCCTTCGGCATGGGCATCGACAAGCCGGACGTTCGGTTCGTCGCACACCTCGACCTGCCCAAGTCGGTCGAGGGCTACTACCAGGAGACGGGCCGCGCGGGCCGGGACGGGCTGCCGTCCACGGCGTGGATGGCCTACGGCCTCAACGACGTCATACAGCAGCGCAAGCTGATCCAGTCCGGCGAGGGCGACGAGGCGTTCCAGCGGCGGGCGGCGGCCCATCTGGACGCGATGCTGGCGCTGTGCGAGACGGCGCAGTGCCGGCGCGGGCAGTTGCTCGTCTACTTCGGCCAGGAGCCCGACCCGTCCGGCTGCGGCAACTGCGACACCTGCCTGACCCCGCCCGAGACCTGGGACGGGACGGTCGCCGCGCAGAAGGCCCTGTCGACGGTGGTGCGGCTGCAGCGGGAGCGGGGGCAGAAGTTCGGGGCGGTGCAGATCGTCGACATCCTGCTCGGCAAGCGCACCGCCAAGGTGATCCAGTTCGATCACGACCAGCTGTCCGTGTTCGGCATCGGCGAGGAGCTCAGCGAGGGCGAATGGCGCGGTGTCGTCCGCCAGTTGCTGGCCCAGGGGCTGCTGGCCGTGGAGGGCGAGTACGGCACGCTGGTGCTGACCGAGGCCAGCGGCGCGGTGCTGCGGCGCGAGCGGGAGGTGCCGCTGCGCAAGGAGCCGAAGAAGCCCACGGCCGCACGTTCGTCGTCGGGGTCCTCGGGCAAGGGCGAGCGGAAGGCGAAGGCCGCGGTGGCCGAGCTGCCGGAGTCGCTGCAGCCGGCCTTCGAGGCGCTGCGGGCCTGGCGGGCCGAGCGGGCCCGGGAACAGGGCGTGCCAGCGTATGTGATCTTCCACGACGCGACCCTGCGGGAGATCGTGACGGTCTGGCCCTCCTCGGTGCGGGACCTCGGGGGCGTCGGCGGAGTGGGGGAGAAGAAGCTGGCGACCTACGGCGAGGGCGTGATCGCCGTCCTGGCCGCTCTGGAGGGCACGGCGCCCGGTGACGCGGCTTCCGGCGATACGGCGCCCGGTGACACCGCGCCCGCGGCATCCGAGGCTCCGGCCCCGGCGGCATCCAGAGCTCCGGCCGCGGCGGCGTCCAGAGCTCCGGCCGCGGATCCGGCCGACGACCTCTGGCCGGAGCAGGACACCGAGCCGGAGTTCGATCCGGGTCCGGAGGACTGGGCGTAGGCCGGTCGCCGGCTGGGCGTAGGCCGGTCGACGGCGGTTGCTCGCGGCCCTGGTCGAGTCCCTAGCTCAGGGCGGTCAGGCCCGGGGCGAAGGTGATCAGGAGGGGCAGCAGCGGGACCAGTGCCGCCGCCGCCGTGGTCAGGGCCCTGCGGTGGCGGGTCAGCCGGGGCGGGGGTGCCAGGAGCCGGTCCACGCGCTCGCCCAGCAGACGGCGGCTGGAGGCGCAGGAGAGGACGCCCCGGTGCTGGTTCAGCTCGATCAGCGCCAGTGCCGTGGTCAGGTGACCGCAGCGGCGGGAGGCGGTGTCGTCGGCGGCCAGCTCGACCAGGCGGTGGGTCTGGTCGCAGAAGTGGGTGAACAGCGGAACGCGGGGGAAGCCGGTGGCCAGTGCGGTGGAGAGGTGCAGCAGCCAGTCGTGGTGGGCCCGGGCGTGGCCGCGCTCGTGGGTGAGGACGGCGTCCAGCTGGTGGTCGGTCAGCCGGTGCAGGGCACCCGTGGTGACGATCAGCTGGGGCGGGCTGCCCGGCATCCACCAGGCGTCCGGGTACTCGTCCTCCAGCACCAGCAGGGGGCCGCGGGCCGGGGGCAGACCGGCGGGCAGGTCCGGGGCGCGCTCCCGCAGGTGCGCCCTGGCCAGGCCGCGGCCGCGGCGGGCCTCGACCAGCTCCCGCCCGAGCATCGCCGTCGTCCAGGCGGCGCCGCAGGCAAGCAGCAGGGTGAGGCCGGCCGCCCACGGCGGCGCCGCCGAGAGGTCGTACGCCGCGGTCACCGCGGGCGGCGCGGGTGCGAAGACATGGTCGCGGACGGTGTGGAAGACGGCGGCGGCGCCCAGCACCAGGGCCGTCAGACAGCACAGCAGCACGGTGGCGACCAGGCACTGCCACACCCACAGACCGACCACCGGTTCCCGTTCCGGCCAGGCGGCCCGGGTCAGGGAACGCGGTACCGGCACGGCGGCCGTCAGTGCGACGGCGCTCAGCAGGAGCAGGCAGACGGTCATGCCACGGGCTCCGGATCCTGGTCGGGACGAGGACGGCTGCGGGGCGGGAGTGCGCGGGCGGCGCGGAGCCGTACCGCGCGTACCCGTCCGCCGCCCAGTATGACGGCGGCGGGCGGGTACGCGGCAGGGTCCGGAGACCACAGGACGCCCGGCGGGACGAGTCCGGGGAGTCGGCCACGAGCTTCAACTCCCCGAGTGCCGGCGGCTCTTCACCGCCGGGCGGTCGTGGCAGGCCCGACGGTCAGCCGGAGACCACGCGGCCGGTGACCTCGCCGAGCCCCACCCGGGACCCGTCGGCGCCCGGTGCCCACGCCGAGAGGGTCACCACGTCGCCGTCCTCCAGGAAGGTCCGCTTGCCGTCGGGGAGTTCGAGGACGTCGCGGCCGTTCCAGGTCAGCTCCAGCAGCGAGCCGCGCTCGCGTTCGGCCGGGCCGCTGACGGTGCCGGAGCCGTAGAGGTCGCCGGTGCGCAGGGAGGCGCCGTTGACCGTCATGTGGGCCAGCTGCTGGGCGGCCGTCCAGTACATGGTGGAGAAGGGGGGCTCGGAGATCACATGGCCGTTGAGGGAGACCGTGATGCGCAGGTCGTAGCCGCCGGGTTCCTCGGACGAGTCGTCCAGATAGGGCAGCAGTTCGTGGGTGCGCTCCGGCGGTGCCACGCGGGCCGCGTCCAGGGCGTCCAGCGGGGTGATCCACGCCGACACCGACGTGGCGAAGGACTTGCCGAGGAACGGGCCGAGGGGGACGTACTCCCAGGCCTGGACGTCCCGCGCGGACCAGTCGTTGAGCAGGCACAGGCCGAAGACGTGCTCACGGAAGTCGGCGAGCGCGACCGGGCTGCCCATCGCGGACGGCATGCCCACCACGAAGCCGACCTCCGCCTCGATGTCCAGGCGGACCGAGGGGCCGAAGACCGGGGCGGCGTCGGCGGGGGCCTTGCGCTGGCCGGACGGCCGTACGACGTCCGTGCCGGAGACCACGACCGTGCCGGAGCGGCCGTGGTAGCCGATCGGGAGGTGCTTCCAGTTCGGGGTGAGGGAGTCCTCCGCGTCCGGGCGGAACATCCGGCCCACGTTGCGGGCGTGGTTCTCGGACGCGTAGAAGTCGACGTAGTCCGCGACCTCGAAGGGGAGGTGCAGGGTCACCGTCGAGAGCGGATGGAACAGGGGTTCGATGGTCTCCCGGTGGGACGGGACCGTGACCCAGGCAGTCAGCGCGCGGCGCACGTCCGACCAGGCGGTGCGGCCGGCGGCCAGCAGCGCGCCGAGCGTGGGCCGGGCCAGCAGGGAGGCGTAGGGGGAGCCCAGTGCCAGCGCCGCCGCGCCCGCGTCGAGGACATGATCGCCGAGCCGTACGCCGACCCGCCGTCCGCTGTCGTCGCCGGGGACGGAGAAGACGCCGTAGGGAAGGTTGTGCGTGCCGAAGGGGTCGCCCTCGGGGACATCAAAGGGGGGCATGGGTGCTGCCTCACTCTCGTGCGTGCCACGGGTCCGTGTCGTCGCCGCCCACGTTACGGGTGCCCCAGCCGTCTTGGGCAGTGCGGACGGTGCGGCGCGATCAGTCGCCGAAGTGACCGGCCGACCGCTGCCACTCCAGGAAGCCCTCGATCAGCCCGGGCGGGTTGGCCGCCTCGGTGGCCTCGACCTCCCAGCCGGCGTTGTCCATGTCGAAGACGATCACGGGCAGCGGACGGCCGAAGACCTTCTCGATCCGCCCACTGTCGTGGAGGTGCCGGGCGAGGGCGATACAGGCGTCGTAGAAGTGCTCGATGAGCAGCTCGCTCGTGTCCTCATCGTCCGCATCCGCGGCATCGTCGTCCGCGGCATCGTCGTCCGAGTCCTCCTCGTGCCAGAGGCCGAGCTGCCTGACCTCGGCCTCGTACAGCGGGCCGCCGACCGGGTCCTCGGGCACGTTGCCGAGGGTCTCGAAGCCGTCGAGGAGCCAGTAGGCGTAGTTCCAGCGGGCCTCGCCGGGATCGTCCGGCGCGCGCTCCCGCTCGTACTGGCTCTCGGTGTTGTAGCCGATGGCGACGTAGGGGCGCCGGTAGTCGTAGTCGACGCGCCAGATACGGAAGGAGAGCGCGTAGATCTCGGGCCGCAGTTCCGCGGGGAAGCGCTCCAGGATGTGAGCGGCCGCGTGCCGCAGATGGGCGGTGAAGTCCGCACTCAGGTCCGTCACGCCATTCGCCCCCGTCGGTCGCCGTGTGACCTTCATTGCATCACGGGCCCCGTCCGTACCCCGTCCCGGACGAAAGCCCGAGAGGGGCAAGGGAGTTGGCGGGGGCGTGCGCGGCGGTGCCGGACGCCGGGGGCGTCCGGTCCGGGCTGAGTCGGGGGCGCGTCCTGTCCGTATTCTCTGATCATGGCCGCACCTCTCGCGTATTCACTGATCGCCACCGACCTGGACGGCACGCTGCTCCGGGGCGACGACACGCTCTCCGACCGGTCGTACGCCGCGCTCGCGCGGGTGGCGGAGTACGGCGCACGGCACTTGGTGGTGACCGGCCGCCCGGCGCCTCGGGTCCGGCCGCTCCTGGACGACCTGGGCAGTGGGGGGCTCGCGGTGTGCGGGCAGGGCGCGCAGGTGTACGACGCCGGCGCGGACCGTCTGCTGTGGTCGGTCACCCTGGACCGGGAGTTGGCGGAGACCGCGCTCGGCAAGATCGAGGCCGAGGTGGGACAGGTCTACGCGGCCGTCGACCAGGACGGCGTCGACGGGCTGACGCTGATCGAGCCCGGCTATCTGATGCCGCACCCCACCCTGCCCGCGGTGCGGGTCGGCCGCCGGGACGACCTGTGGTGCGAGCCGATCAGCAAGGTGCTGCTGCGCCATCCCGAGCTGTCCGACGACCAGTTGGCGTCGACGGCGCGCTCGGTGGTGGGGTCGCTGGCGACCGTCACGATGTCGGGCCCCGGGACCGTCGAACTCCAGCCGTGCGGCATCACCAAGGCGACGGGCCTGGCGCTGGCCGCCGAACACCTCGGTCTGGGACCGGCGCAGACCATCGCCTTCGGTGACATGCCCAACGACATCCCCATGTTCGACTGGGCGGCCCACGGGGTCGCGATGGCCAACGCCCACCCCGAACTCAAGGCGGTGGCCGACGAGATCACCACGTCGAACGAGGACGACGGCATCGCCGTCGTCCTCGAAAGACTCTTCCCCTAGGACCTGCTGTCGGCACGGACCCGGGGCGACAGTCGGTGCGGGCCGGGGGCGACTGTCCGTACGCGCCCGGAGGGGCCGTCAGTACGCGCCGAAGACGTTGTCGATCGAGCCGTACCGCTGGGCGGCGTAGTTGCAGGCGGCGGTGATGTTCGCGACCGGGTCGTACGAGTCCCACGAGGTACCGGCCACGTGGTAGGCCCGGAAGGTCGGGTCGATCACCTGGAGCAGGCCCTTGGAGGGGATGCCGGCGGCGGCGTTGGAGTCCCAGTTGTTGATCGCGTACTGGTTGCCCGAGGACTCCCGCATGATGTTGCGGTAGATGCCGTTGTAGCTGCCGGGGATGCCGTTCTGCGCCATGACCTGGAGGGACGCGCGGATCCAGCCGTCGAGGTTGTTGGTGTACCCGAGCGAGGTGGCCGTGGTCACGGTCGGGGTGGCCGCCGAGGCGGTGGTGGAGCCGATGAGCGGGAGCGCCAGTACGGCGGCTCCGGTGCCGATGACGGCGAGCTTGCGGGCGATACGGGTGCGGCGCTGGACGGCAGCAGACATGACGAGGTTCCTCTCCGGCGCCTGCGAGGTGAGCTGTCGGGTTCGGGCGGGAGCTGCCCGGCCGCGCACCACGATGGGAAACGCGACTGCACCCCGAGCCGTTCCGGCGCGTCCGAGGACGTCCGGTCCGGCGGCGTACCTGTGGGTCCCCCGCTCCTGCCGTACGAAGAAAAATCGGTGGAATCGGGCGGCGGCAGGATTCGGCGTCCGCCCGACAGGCCGGGAACGTATGCGAGAGCACATGTCCGAAACAAGTAGCGGATTCACATATCCAGAGGTTTGATCTTCAGTGGGGGGTGTGCGGTGATTGATCGTTTGCTATCGCCAATGCCCAACTCGCAAGCGGGGTGCGCGTTTCGGCGTGATCCCGTGAAGGGGCCGTGGAGAGATCTGCGTGAGTCAAGTCACGCGTGAGCGCAAGAGGTGGCAAATCGGGCAATAGGGCCAATGGGGCTTTATTGTCTGTCTGTTCGTGATGGGTGCCGCGGTCGGGCGGGCGGTCGCATGGGCGGTCACGCGGGCGGGGGTGTGAGCGTGGGTGTGGGCCGGGGTGGGAGTGACGGCGGGGGTGCTCCGGAGGGTGCGTCGATACAGCGCCATTCCGGACGAAATCCACTACATGCACCTAAGTCGATCGATAGCAGGTCTTATCAGGTGATCAAAAAACATGGTCGCCATGATCCGATACAGCCTGTCGTGGACCGGCGGGCGGCATCGGTGATCGAAACCTGACCGGATACGCTGACTTGGAGTGAAGGCAGCGACCTATCGACAAACCGCGTAATCGCCAGTAGACACCAGCAGACAGGAGACCCCTCGTGACCGTCGTCGGGCCGTTCGGGCTGAGCGTGCGGGACCAGGCTCTGGAAGCCGATGTCCAGGCCGGGATGGCGGCTGTCGAGGAGGGACTGCTCGAGGCCACCAAGAGCGAGGTCCCCTTCATCACCGAGGCCGCCCAGCATCTCGTGCGCGCGGGCGGGAAGCGGTTCCGCCCGCTGCTCGTGATGCTCGCGGCGCAGTTCGGTGACCCGTACGCGCCGGGGATCGTGCCGTCCGCCGTGGTGGTGGAGCTGACCCACCTGGCGACGCTGTACCACGACGACGTGATGGACGAGGCCGACGTCCGGCGCGGGGTGGACAGCGCGAACACCCGCTGGGGCAACTCGGTCGCCGTCCTGACGGGTGACTTCCTCTTCGCCCGCGCCTCGCACATCCTCGCCGACCTCGGGCCGGAGGCCGTCCGGGTGCAGGCCGAGGCGTTCGAGCGGCTGGTCACCGGGCAGATCCTGGAGACGGCGGGTCCGCAGGACGGGCGCGACCCGGTCGGCCACTACCTCGACGTGCTGGCCGGCAAGACGGGCTCGCTGGTGGCCGTGTCCTGCCGCTTCGGCGCCATGATGTCGGGCGCCGACGAGACGGTCGTGGACGTGCTCACGCAGTACGGCGAGCGGCTCGGGGTCGCCTTCCAGCTCGCCGACGACGTGCTGGACATCGCCTCCGACTCGCACGAGTCCGGCAAGACCCCGGGCACGGACCTGCGCGAGGGCATCGCGACGCTGCCGGTGCTGCGGCTGCGCGAGCGGGCGGAGCGGCTGGGCCTCGCCGAGGACATCGCCCTCTGCGAGCTGCTGGACTCCGACCTCACCGACGACGCCCGGCACGCCGAGGCGCTCGCCGCGCTGCGGGCGCACCCGGCGCTGGAGCAGGCCCGCCGCGACACCGTGCGCTACGCGCAGGACGCGCGCGCCGCCCTGGCGCCGCTGACCGAGTGCGACGCGAAGGCCTCCCTCATGGAGCTGTGCGACGCGGTGGTCCACCGGGCGGGCTGACCGCCGACGTAACCTGCACGCGCCGACGCCCGCACGTAGGCGCCGGCGCCCACACGTACGCCCCGGCGCCCACACGTACGCCCCGACGCCCACACGTATGCCCCGACGCCCGCACGTACGCGCCGACGCCACCCGTACGCCACTTCCCCGGCCCGGAGCCGCCGCGATCACCTGCGCCCCGCCGTGCCCCGCCGTGCCCCGCCGTGCCCCGCCCGACCACGGCTGCCGGAGTCACCGCCTCCGCTTCCGGGCGTCCCGGAGCGGTGTCCGCCGCGACCCCTACGGGTCGGGGGAGGCGCCGCCCGCTCATGTCATACCGCAGGTGTACACGGAGTTGAGCCCGCGGTCTGACGCTTCGTCGCAGCCGATTTGGTCAGATGGTGACAACGGAAAACACCACTCCTCACCGATTCGGGTGAGAATGGCGGCTACGGGCTGGACGCACGGGAGTTGGCAGGCCGCCGCCGACGACGGAGGTAAGGCACACATGGCACCGTACGGATCCGACGACAGCACCACCGGGGACGAGACCGACGACCTGCGCTCAGGGCGACGCAAGGCCGCGCGGTACGTCGTCCCCGTCGCGGTGATGGGCGTGGCGGCGGCGACCATCGGTCTCGTCCCGGCCCTCGCCGACTCCGGCGACCCGGACCTGCCGGAGATCAGCGCGCAGCGGCTCATCGAGAAGATCGCCGAGTCCGACGTACAGCAGCTGTCCGGGACGGTGCGGATCAACACCGATCTGGGCCTGCCCGACCTCGGCGGGCTCGGGGGCTCGCTGGCGTCCGGTGCGACGGGGTCCGGCGACGGTTCGGCCGCCGACCCGTCGGCCAAGCTCACCGAACTGGTCTCCGGCAGCCACACGCTGCGCGTCGCGGCCGACGGCCCGGACCGGCAGAAGCTCTCCCTGCTGGAGGACGCCGCCGAGTACAGCCTCATCCACAACGGCAAGGACGTCTGGGGCTACGACAGCGCCTCCAACGAGGTCTTCCACGCCACCGCCGAGGAGAGCGAGAAGTCGCGCGAGGAGGTCCCGGCGACGCCCAAGGGCCTCACGGAGGAGGCCCTGAAGGCGGTCGACGACACGACGTCCGTCACCGTCGACGGCACCGCGCACGTCGCGGGCCGCGACGCCTACCGCCTGGTCATCAAGCCCAAGCAGTCCGGCACCACGGTCGGTCAGATCACCGTCGCGGTGGACGCCGGGACCGGGATGCCGCTGAAGTTCACGCTGACCCCGTCGAGCGGCGGCGCAGCCGTGGTGGACGTGGGCTTCACCCAGGTCAGCTTCGCCAAGCCGGCCGCGTCGACCTTCGACTTCACCCCGCCCAAGGGCGCGAACGTCACCGAGGAGGGCGAGTTCGAGGCCCCGGCCGAGCACTCCGAGGCGCCCGGTTCCAAGGCTCCCGAGCGGGCCGAGGAGGCTGAGCCGGAGATCATCGGCGAGGGCTGGAACTCCATCGCCGTACTGGACACCGGCGGCGAGGGCATCCCCTCCGGCTCCGAGGTCGGCGGTGACCTCGGCGGGTTCATGGACTCCCTCGGGGACAAGGTGAAGGGCGAGTTCGGCGAGGGCACCGTCTTCAAGACGCGCCTGGTCAACGCGCTGATCACCGAGGACGGCACGGTGTACGTCGGCGCGGTCACCAAGGACGCGCTGGTCAAGGCCGCCGACGGCAGGTAGTAAGGCACCCATGACAGAGACGTCCGCCGCGGAGCCGGCGCCCGAGCAGTCTCGCGCGGGTGACGGAGTGATCGTCACCCGTGCGCTCACCAAGCGCTACCGCGGCGGACAACTCGCCGTCGACGGCCTCGATCTGACCGTCCCGGCGGGCAGCGTCTTCGGCTTCCTGGGCCCCAACGGCTCCGGCAAGACCACCACGATCCGCATGCTGATGGGCCTGATCGAACCCACCTCCGGGACCGCCCGGGTGCTCGGCCGCCCCATGCCCCGCGCCACCCGGTCGGTCCTGCCGCACGTCGGCGCCCTGATCGAGGGCCCCGCCCTCTACGGCTTCCTCTCCGGCCGCGACAACCTCCTGCGCTACGACGCCGCCGACCCGACCGCCGACCCCCGCACCCGCGGCCGGCGGGTCGCGGCGGCGCTGGACCGGGTGGGCCTGACGGCCGCCGCCGGCAAGAAGGCCAAGGCGTACTCGCTCGGTATGAAACAGCGCCTGGGCCTGGCCTCCGCGCTGCTCCAGCCGCGCCGGCTGCTGGTGCTGGACGAGCCGACCAACGGCCTCGACCCGCAGGGCATGCGGGAGATCCGCTCCCTGATACGCGAGCTGGCCTCCGACGGCACGACCGTCTTCCTCTCCTCCCACCTCCTCGACGAGATCGAACAGGTGTGCACGCATGTCGCCGTGATGACCCAGGGGCGACTCGTCACCCAGGGCGCGGTCGGCGACCTGGCGGCCGGGATGCGCGGCCGGCTCGCCGTGACCACGCCCGACACCGCGGACGCCGCCCGGGTGCTGAAGGAACAGGGCGCGGCCGACGTCGTGGTCACCGAGGACCGGGTGACCGCCGAGCCGCCCGACCGCGATCCCGCGGAACTCAACGCCGCCCTGGTGACCGCGGGCGTCCGCGTCCGCGGCTTCGGCGTGGAGCGGGCGTCGCTGGAGGACGCGTTCGTGGCACTGACCGGAGAGGGCTTCGATGTCGCACGCTGAACTCGTCCGCCCGGCGAGCCCGTTGTGGACGCTCGGCCTTCTGCGCAGCGAGCTGCGCACGACGCTGATCCGCTGGCGCACGCTCGCCCTGCTGGGGGTGCTGGCCGCCGTACCGGTCCTGGTCGGCATCGCCGTCAAGATCGAGACCGGCGACGGCGGCTCGGCGGGCGGGGGAGGCGGCGAGGGGCCCGCGTTCATCTCGCAGATCACCAACAACGGCCTGTTCCTGGTGTTCACCGCGCTCGCCGCCACCCTGCCGTTCTTCCTGCCGATGGCCGTCGGGGTCGTCGCGGGCGACGCCGTCGCCGGCGAGGCCAACGCGGGCACCCTGCGCTACCTCCTGGTCGCCCCCGCCGGCCGCACCCGACTGCTGCTCACCAAGTACGCGACCACCATGGCCTTCTGCCTCCTGGCCACGCTGGTGGTCGCGGTCTCGGCGCTGACGGTCGGCGCGCTGCTCTTCCCGCTGGGGGAGCTGACGACGATCTCCGGGACCCGGATCAGCTTCACCGAGGGCCTCGGCCGCGCCCTGCTGATCGCCCTGGTCGTCGCCGCGTCACTGACCGGGGTCGCGGCCCTCGGCCTGTTCGTCTCGACCCTGACCAACAGCGGCATCGCTGCGATGGCGACGACGGTGGGCCTGCTGATCACCGTGCAGATCCTCGACCAGATCCCCCAGCTGCACGCGATCCACCCGTACCTCTTCTCGCACTACTGGCTGTCCTTCGCCGACCTGATGCGCGACCCGGTCCACTGGGACGACCTGGTCAGGAACCTCGGCCTCCAGGCCCTGTACGCCGGGGTGTTCGGCTCGGCGGCCTGGGCGCGGTTCATGGCGAAGGACATCACCGCCTGAGCCGTCAGCCCTCGTGCGGGAACCGCGCGAGGGGCGTCTCGCCCTGGAAGAACGTCTTCGCCCGGGCCAGCGCGTCGGTGTCGTCCAGTACGTCGCCGGGCTTGCTGCCGTTGCCGAGCAGCACCCCGCCGAAGCGCATCCCCAGATAGGCGGCCGAGTTGTTGAGCGTGCCGACCAGGGGGTCGGCGACGGCCGGTTCGTCGTCGGCGAGGGCGGTGACGCCCCAGAGCGTGCGCCCGGCCATCGTCGCCTTGAAGTCGACGCCGGGGGTGCGCAGCCAGCCGGACCAGTAGTCCAGGTAGCGCTTGGTGTGGGCGGAGACCGAGTACCAGTACAGCGGGGACGCGATCACGATGTCCGTCGCCGCGAGCGTGGCGTCGAGCAGCAGGGCGGTGTCGCCCTCCGTCGCGCGGACGTGGTCGCTGTCGTGGCGCAGGTCCTCGAAGTCGGGGAGCGGGTGCGCGGAGAGATCGATCCACTGCTGCTCGACTTCCTCGGGCAACTGTTCGGCGGCGCGGCGGGCGAGCAGTTCGGTGTTGCCGTCGGGGCGGCTGCTGCCGAGGACGAACAGGAAGCGGCGGGTCATGGGTCCCCCAGGGATGCGAATGGTCGGCGTACGCGAACAAACTGCATCTGCATTATATGCGTGCGCAAGCATTTGTCGAGCGTCGGCGAGGTACGGGAGAGGGCGCGGAGTCGTGAGGTGAGGGTGTGACGAGGGGTGGGGTCCTGGAACGAGGCTGTGACGCGCCGGTGACGCGTGGAACGGGCACCTGCGGAGACACTCGACCTCAGGAGTTGCCAGCGAGTGAGGAACCGATGACTCGACTCAGCCGTGCGCAGGAGCGGGAGCAGGGGGAGCAGGTTGAGCAGGGGGGACGGGGGCGACAGGCCGGGATCGCGCATCCCGTGGCCGTCGAGGACCCCGTGGGTCCCGCGTCGCCCGTGCCCGTGACGGCTCCCGCGGGCGCCCACGGTGCCGACCCGATCGAGGTCCGCGTTCCCGCGGGTGGCCCCGGCCGCGCCTCGGTGGGCGGTGTCCCGGTGGAGGCGGCCGCGGGGCAGGAGGTCCAGCAGGCGGTGCTGCGCCACCTGCACCGCCTGGCGCTCGCCGCCAGCCGCCCCGTGTTCGCGACGATCCAGGACGACCGGTCCGGGTACGCCGTACCGCTCAGGGTGAACCTGGACGGGTCGAGCGAACTGACCGGTGACCCGGTGGACACGACGGCTCCTGCGGGGGCGACGCTGGGGGAGGCGGCTCCCGCGGGGACCGCCCTGGCGGACGCGGCTCCTACGGACGCGACCCTGGCTGAAGCGGCTCCCGCGGGGGCGGTTCCCGGGGCGGTGGGCCTTGCGGCGACCGCGCTTGCGGAGACCACCCTGGCGGAAGCGGCCTCTGCGCAGGCGGCCCTCGCGGAGGCGCCTTCCCCGAAGGCGGGCCTTGCGGAGACGGCTCCTGCGCAGGCGGCTCCCGCGGCATCCGCCCCTCCGGAGTCATCGGCCCCCGCTCCCCGGGACAGCGGCCACACCCACCTCCTCCGCCCCCTGCCCGACTCCACGTCGGCCCTCGCGCCGTCGGCCGCCCCCGCCGCGGTCGCTCCGCCGTCAGCCGTGCCGAGCGCGGCGTCGGGGACGGTGGTCCCGCCCATCGGCGTGTTCGGGCCGCCCCCGGTGATGGACGCGTCCCCGCAGCCGATTTCCGGTGCCCGCCCCTACCCGGACGCCTACACGCGCCTGGGTGACGACGCCTACCCCCGGCCGACCGCGGAATCGCGCCCGGCATCCGAGGCTCGCCTGGCCTCCGATGCCCTCCCGACCGCCCAAGCCCGCCCAGCCTCTGAGGCCCACCCGGCCCCCCAAGCCCGCCCGACCGCCGATGCCCACCCGGGCGACGACGCCCGCCCTCACCCCGACGAGTCGACGCCCATGCCCATGCCGATGCCCATCCCGACCGCGATGCCTGCCGCCACCTCCGCCCTCGCCCCCACCCCCGTCTCAACCCGCACCGCCACGCCCGCCCCCAAGCCGCCCCCACGCATAGGCCCCGCCTACGTCACGGACCTGGACGCCGGTCCGAAGTTGCCGACGCCGCCCCGGGGCTTCGACGCAGTGGCCGAGGCGGTGCTCGGTGACGAGACCCCGCCGCGCGGTACCTCCCTCCTCGCGGAGCCGGTCGCCCGGCTCAACGAGGCGGTCCGGCAGGGCCGCACCCAGGAGGCGACGGAACTCGCGGAACGGACCGTCGCGCAGGCGACCGGGACGCTCGGCGCCGCCCACCCGGAGGTGCTGCGGCTCCGCGAGCTCAGCGCCTACATCGCCTACCTGGGCGGTGACCCGACGCGCGCCTTCGCCCTCTCCCTCGACCTGGCCCGGACGCACCACGGCGCCCGGGACGCGGAGTCGGCCTACGGCAACATCCTGAGCGCGGCGACAGCCTGGCGGGCCGTACGCGATCCCGAGGCGGGGCTCCGCCTGGGCCGGGACCTGATCGCGCTGTGGGCCGTACTCGTCGCGGAAGGCGGGCCGGCCGCCCAGGACGCCGAGCAGCTGGAGTCGGCCCATGCCCGCATGGACCGGCTCACCAAGCGGGCCGCCGGCCGCGCCTAGCGTCCGTTGTTAGAGCCCGGCAACCGCCGGGGCTCAGTGCACACAGAACTCGTTGCCCTCCGGATCCGCCATCACCACCCAGGATCCGGACGGCTCCGAGACCTCCCGCAGGACGCTCGCGCCCAGCTCTCTCAGCCGCCCGGCCTCGGCCTCCCGCTGCCCGGCAGGGGAGTGCAGATCGAGATGGAGCCGGTTCTTGACCGTCTTCTCCTCCGGCACCCGCTGGAACAGCAGCCGCCGCCCGAGGCCGGTCCCGCTGTCCTTGTCGTACGGGTCCTCGGGATGCCGTACGCCGACCAGGTCCCGGAAGGCGAGCCGGGCGTGGAACTCGACGGTGGCCTCGCGCGGCAGCGCGCCGAGCTCCAGCAGCCGTTCGATGAAGGCGCCGTTGTCCTCGACCTCGTAGCGCAGCGCGGCCGCCCAGAAGTCCGCCTGGGACTGCGGGTCGGCGCAGTCGACGACGAGCTTCCAGTGCAGCGGGGCGGGTGCTGATGCGGTTTCAGTGCTCTGCGTCATGCATCCACTTATAGCCGCTGCCACTGACAACGCCCCGTGACCAGGCGTGACGCGCAGTCACGCCCGGCTATGGCCTGGCGTCCACCACATCGGACCCCGAGGACCCCGAGGACCCCGATGGCCCCGATCCCGAAGCCACCTTGTCCGCGTCCCGTACGACGCCCCCGGTGGCGGTCGCGACGACCCCGCCGGTGCCGGTCGTGAGCGCGGCGCCGGCGCTGACCGTCTCGGCCCTGAGCGCCCGGGCGGCCCGGTGGGCGGAGCGCCAGGCGTCGGCGGTGAGCAGGGTCAGCGCCAGCCAGACCAGCGCGAACCCGGCCCAGCGCTCGGCGGGCATGGCCTCGTGGAAGTAGAGGATGCCCAGCAGGAACTGGAAGACGGGCGCCAGGTACTGCAGCAGACCCAGCGTGGACAGCGGCACGCGGATGGCCGCGGCTCCGAAGCAGACCAGCGGCAGCGCGGTGACGAGTCCGGTGGTGGCGAGGAGCGCCGCGTGCCCCGGACCCTCGGTGGTGAAGGTGGAGCCGCCGTCGGCCGACAGCCACAGCAGATAGGCCAGCGCGGGCAGGAACTGGATGGCGGTCTCGGCGGCCAGCGACTCCAGCCCGCCGAGGTTGACCGTCTTCTTCACCAGGCCGTAGGTGGCGAAGGAGAACGCCAGTACGAGCGAGATCCACGGCGGACGGCCGTAGCCGACGGTGAGGACCAGGACCGCGGCGAAGCCGACCCCGACGGCGGCCCACTGCACCGGACGCAGCCGTTCCTTCAGCAGCAGGACGCCCATCGCGATGGTGACCAGCGGGTTGATGAAGTAGCCGAGTGAGGCCTCGACGACCCGGTCGTTGTTCACGGCCCAGATGTAGACGCCCCAGTTCACGGCGATGACGGCCGAGGCGACCGCGATCAGCGCGAGGCGCTTCGGCTGCCGCAGCAGTTCGGCGGCCCACCGCCAGCGGCGTATCACCAGCAGGGCCAGCGCGACCGCGGCGAGCGACCACACCATCCGGTGGGCCAGCACCTCGAACGGGTCGGCGGGCTTGAGCAGCGGGAAGAACAGGGGGAACAGCCCCCACATCCCATAAGCCGCGAAGCCGTTCAGCAGTCCTATGTGCCGCTCGCCCTTCGGCTTCCCGCTCACGGGCCCTCCCTCTCGTCGTACTCGCCGGGAAGAAGGTAGCGCCGATCACCCTCGACTGTCATGCCCGTATCGCCATACGGTCATGACAGTCGAGGGTGATCGGCGGGAGAGGTGGTCAGCCCTTGACCGCGGCGGCCACGGCCTCGGCGAACGGGGTGGTCGGACGCCCGGCCAGCCGGGACAGATCGCCGGAGGAGATGACCAGCTCACCCTCGGCGATCGAGGCGTCGACACCCGCGAGGATCTCGGGGAACGGCGCGGGCATCCCGGAGCCGGCGAGGATGTCCCTCATGACCTCACCGGAGACGGCGTTGTAGGCGATCTCCCGGCCCGTCTGGCGCCCGACCTCCGCCGCGTACTCCGCGAAGCTCCACGCCTCGTCGCCGCCCAGCTCGTACGTCCGGTTCTCGTGCCCCTCGCCGGTGAGCACGGCGACGGCGGCCGCGGCGTAGTCGGCGCGCGAGGCGGAGGAGACCCGGCCCTCGCCGGCCGCGGAGACCACGGCGCCGTGCTCCAGCACGGGGGCGAGGTTCTCGGTGTAGTTCTCGTGGTACCAGCCGTTGCGCAGCAGCACGTAGGGGACGCCGGAGCCGGTGAGGGCCTCCTCGGTGCCGCGGTGGTCGTCGGCGAGCGCGGCCGTCAGGCTGCCCGGGGCGCTGGTGTAGGCGAGCAGGGCGACCCCGGCGGCCTTCGCGGCCCCGATGACCACCTTGTGCTGCTCGACACGGCCCTTGGCGAACTCGTTCCCGGAGATCAGCAGGACCTTGTCGCCGGCCGCGAACAGGCCGTCGAAGGTCTCGGGCGCGTTGTAGTCGGCGACCGCGATGTTCACGCCCCGCTCGGCGAGGTCGGCGGCCTTCTCCGGAGTGCGGACGACGGCGGTGACCTGGTCGGCCGGTACCCGGTCGAGCAGCTGCTCCAGCACATGGCGGCCCAGGTGTCCGGTGGCTCCGGTGACGACGATGCTCATGATGAAAACTCCTCGTGGGGTGGTCTGACACCAACCCTAGGAGGGGCACTAACTTCTGGAAAGTACCCACTTTGAAGTAAGGTACTGGCATGGCAGTAAGTGCTGATGAGCGGGAATGGCGAGCCGACGGCGAGACGATGTGCCCCTACCGGTTGGTGCTGGAGCATGTCACCAGCCGCTGGGGCGTACTCGTACTGATCAACCTCCTGGACAGTCCGCACCGCTTCAGCGAGCTGCGCCGGGCGATCGGCGGGGTCCGCCCGGTGAGCGAGAAGATGCTCACCCAGACCCTCCAGACCCTGGAACGGGACGGCATGGTCCACCGCGACGCCAAGCCCGTCATCCCACCCCGAGTCGACTACTCCCTGACCCCCCTCGGCCGCGAGGCGGCGGAACGGGTGCGAGGGCTGGCGGAGTGGACCCAGGTGCGGATGGGGGAGGTGCGGGAGGCCAGGGAGTCTTACGACGCGCGGAAGAAGGGCGCTGAACAGGGTTGATGCCTGCGGTCACACCCCGTGCAACGTATGGCGGAGGCGCTCGCCGGGCACATGACTGTCAGGGCGTTGGTTGACATGAGCGGTACGTCCTTCCATGCGCCCCCCTTCCGCCTCCCACGCCGACTTGAACTGCCCGGCATGCTGGGGGCGGGGCGTTTGTGCCCACCCGCGCGCCGGTCCTCGTGCCACCCATGAGCCAGCTGGCCGACGCCCGGACGCCTGACTCGGGGGTTCGCTTTGGTCACACAGAATCCGGATGCGCGAGGGAACGATTCAGCGGCGAACAAAAGGCATGTCTGGATGCGCTCTCCCTTTCGGCTCGCTTCCGGCCGTCGCCACCGGGAGCGGTTAGCGGAGGATCTGCTCCGTCAACTGACTTTCCTGGCCGAGGAGATCCGGCACGCAAATGTGATCCAGCTGCATCGCATCGCGACGGCCCAGTTGGAGCGCGCCCTGGCGGATCCCGACCTGGCGGAGGCCGGGAGCGCTCTGCCGGGTCTTTCGGAGCGGCACCGTCGGCAGGTGATCTACATCAACATGCAGTACAGCATGGCCGTGCTCAACCACCGTGTGGGTGCCATCGGGTGGGACGAACTCATGGGGTTCTTGAGGATCGTGTGCCGTACTTCGGCCTTCCCTGACTATTGGGAGATGACCCGCGAACACCGCCGGAGTCTGCCCAGTGAGTCCTTGGAGGCCAGGGTGGGCCGAGCCGTGGACGTGATCATGGACGGACTCAGGGACGATCCTGACGAGTGGTGGGTGGTCGCGGTTCCCGATGAGCCGTCATCCTGAAAGCGTTACCTCGCTCCGTAGGGTGAAAGCCTCCACCCCGGTGGCCTAACTTGATTTAATGCACGGTGACTTGGGGGGAGCCTAGCGCGGTTCTTCCGGACGTCCATGATCCGCCGTAGAAGAGGCCCGCGTTGCACAGCGAACCATCCGCCGTCCGTATTGTCCGCCGTCTCGGCGACTCGCCGCGCCAACGAGGAAGCCTCACCCAAGAGACCTGCCCCGACTTGTTCGAACTGAACGACGGAAGCTTCGCTGTCATCGGAACGGACCGCACCGAGGAGCTGGACGCCCTGCTCCCGGACGACGCCGCCAGGGCCGACTACGAGCGCATCGTCGTCATCACCCGTGACACCTTGCTGCGTGCCAAGCGGGACATCCCCGACGTCTGACACAGCGGGCCCGGACGGCTGCGAGCCGCGTCCGGGCCTTCTGCGTGTCCGTCAGCCGACCACCGTCCAGGTGTCGCCCCCCGCCAGCAGTGCCGCGAGGTCACCCTTGCCGTTCTGTTCGATGGCCGCGTCCAGCTGGTCGCCCATCTGGGTGTCGTAGACCGGCCGGTCGACGCTGCGGAAGACCCCGATCGGGGTGTGGTGCAGGGTGTCGGGGTCGGCGAGGCGGGACAGCGCGAAGGCGGTCGTGGGCGACGCGGAGTGGGCGTCGTGGACCAGGATCTCGGCCTCGTTGTCCGGGGTCACCGTGACGACCTCCAGGTCCCCCGTCGTCCGGTTGCGGACGACGCCCTTGGCGCCGTC